>JAVVZN010000146.1:263-4638 GCA_036650555.1 Rikenellaceae bacterium | reverse complement strand
CAATCTCATCATGGTGAGCACCAATAGCATTCACAACCTCAGCTTTCTCTTTACATTTCTCAGCCAATTTCATACCTATAATTGCGTGTGGCAATTCTGGTTCATCATCAGGCACTTTACCTATATCGTGTAAAAGACCTGCACGACGAGCAAGTTTCACATTTAATCCCAATTCCGCAGCCATTATACCGCAAAGATTAGCACATTCACGTGAGTGCTGCAATAGATTTTGACCGTAAGAAGAACGATATTTCATTTTACCAATCAAACGTATGATATCAGGATGTAATCCATGAATACCGAGGTCGATTGTGGTACGTTTTCCAACTTCAGCTATTTCCTCTTCAATTTGTTTCTGCACCTTAGCCACAACCTCCTCAATACGTGCAGGATGAATACGACCATCGGTTACTAATTGATGCAAAGCCAAACGTGCAATCTCTCTACGCACAGGATCAAACGCCGATAAGATAATAGCCTCAGGGGTGTCATCAACAATAATTTCTACACCAGTTGCAGCCTCTAATGTACGGATATTACGACCTTCACGACCGATAATACGACCCTTTACCTCGTCGCTTTCAATATTGAACACAGTAACTGAATTTTCGACAGCAGTTTCGGTTGCAACACGTTGTATGGTGTGTATGACGATACGTTTAGCCTCTTTGTTAGCCGATAATTTAGCCTCTTCAATAATCTCATTTACAAGAGAAACCGACTCAGCTTGTGCCTCTACTTTCATTGACTCGATCAACATGTTTTTGGCATCTTCACTCGACATAGAACTTAACTGCTCAAGTTTAACTATCTGCTCTTTTTGTAGACGATCATACTCCTCTTTCTTACGCTCCATCTGCTCTAGTTGAGCCACATAATTTCCTTTTTCTTGCTCAGCGTCGCCGATACTTTTCTGAAGTTTTTCTTGTTCTTGAATTATAGTTGTTTCGCGCTGCTTAATTTTGTTTTCTGCTTGCGACAAACGAGAATTACGCTCATTTACAACCTTTTCATGCTCTGCTTTTAATTGAAGAAACCGCTCTTTTGCTTGAAGTATCTTCTCTTTTTTAATCATTTCGCCTTCGTTTTCCGCATCTTTCAATATTGACTCTCTTTTGGCTTTAGTGGTTTTTATAACCATAAAATAAGAGGCAACAGATGTAACGATAACGGAAACGATAGCAACGACTATCGTAATTGTTTCCATATAAAAATTTACTTGTTAAAATCGGTATTTAATACTACCGATTAATGTTAATATTATGTTTTAGAAAATGTAAATCTTGTTAAAATAATTTGTGTTTATTACTTGTAATTAGCACATTATGTTCAAAAAACAACAAATGGCTAGAATACAAAAAAACCCACATGAATTCCCAGTTGTGACAAAAACTTCTATTAGAAATTTTGTAGAGCTAGCTGACAGATCGCAAACGTCCAACGTTTTACAAAAAGTAAAAATTTTCAGTTAAGAAAAGTAAGGCCTGTTTTTGACTAAGCAACCTAACTCGGAATAATTGGTTGTTAAGTTTAGCAAACTAAGGAAAATCCATGCGGGTGTATCTTCTTGAATATAAATAAATAAAGAACGTTTTGAAATTTTGATATACTAATTATTCTTTCAACGCATCGTCAATATCAGAATTGATGTTTTCAATCAACTTCAATGCTTTATTAACATCTGCACTAACTCTTGCATCTCCACTTTTCATTGCCATTTGGAAAGCCACGAGCGAAATTCTATCGTAAGGATCTGCAATCTTGGGAGCATATCGTTGATACATTACTGTAACTTCTTTGGCAGCGCTACGTATCTTTTGCTCCTCATCTCGCTCTATTGTCATTGGGTAGGTTCTATCTCCTACTCTAACATTTATGCTCAATTTATTATCAATAGCCATACCACCTATTTATTAATCATCGCCACACAATCGTCGATCTCCCGCAAGATTTTTTCGATTGCCTTACGAGCTTGTTTCTTTCCACCAGCGGCTGATACAAACGAATCTGCCATATACGACGACTCCAACCTAGTTTTAAGAACTTCAATCTCGTGCCTACACTCTGCACGTTCATTCAACAAACGCTCAATTTGATATTTTAGTGCTTCGTTTTCATCACGAAGAACGCTATTTCTACCAATCAGTAATTTTATCTTTGATATTAAAGATAAAATTGCACCTTCAAAGCTACTTGTTTCATTTACCATACAAAGTTACTATTTTTGCTCGAATATTACAATTATTTGTATATCTTTTTTATATAAGAAGCTATTTTAACTGATAAATTACTGAAAAACAGATTAAGCAACTGTTATATCTTCTCAGCATACAACTCATAACACTGCGAAGATACAATTTTTACATCATAAAATTCACCTATTTTCATATTTACTTCTCCACGAACATACACTTCTTGATCAACTTCAGGCGAATCATATTGACTACGACCAATGAAATATTCGCCATCTACCCTATCAATAATAACCTTCATCTCTCTACCTACCAATTGCTCATTGTTTTCAAAAGATATTTGTTCTTGCAGTTTCATGATTTGCTCTGCCCTCTTCTCTTTAGTTTTTTGCGAAACGCTATCTTTGTAATTCAATGCTGAAAATGTACCCTCCTCCTCACTATATGGGAACACGCCCAAACGTTCAAACTTATTTACCTTTACAAACTCCAATAATTCTTTAAACTCAGCCACACTCTCTTCGGCATGACCAACTATCAAAGTTGTTCGGATTGCAATATCTGGGATTTCGCGACGCAAGGTATTTATCAATTCTTGTGTTTGTTCTTTAGTGGTTTGACGGTGCATCATCTCTAATTGTCGATTACTTGCATGTTGAAAAGGGATGTCGATATAATGACATATTTTAGGTTCATCACGCATGACATCAATTAGTTCGAGAGGAAATTGCGATGGATAAGCATAATGCAACCTAATCCATTTAAGACCATCAATAGCAGACAACCTACGCATAAGTTCAGCAATTTTTCGCTCGCCATAAAGATCTATACCGTAGAATGTGGTGTCTTGAGCAATAACCAAAAGCTCTTTTACCCCCGATGCTGCCAATGTTCTTGCCTCATCTACAAGCGTTTCCATCGGAATTGAAACATGTTTGCCACGAATCATAGGGATGGCGCAATAGCTACATGCACGATTACATCCTTCAGAAATTTTCAGATAAGCATAATGCGATGGGGTGGTAAGAATACGCTCAGTTATTAATGTGGCATCATATTTAACCCCCAAACCTTCAACAACTTCCATCAAAGAACGTGCGCCAAAATATGAATCTACCTCAGGTATCTCATTTTTTAACTCATCTTTATATCGCTCTGAAAGACAACCCATAACAAATAGGTGATCTATCATTCCTCGATTTTTAGCCTCTGCAAAATTCAATATTGTTTCTATCGACTCTTTCTTAGCATCACCAATAAATCCACATGTATTTATCACCACAATTCGAGCATCCGTGTCGGAGCTTTCGTGAACCACAGTGTAGCCACGCCCCTCCAACTGACGCATAATATGCTCAGAATCAACCACATTTTTAGAGCAACCAAGTGTTACTACATTAATTTTTTTCATATTCCTAAGAGAAAAGAGTATCAACAAATTCGCTAAGATTAAACGGTTGAAGATGTTCAATTCCCTCACCCACACCAATATAACGAACTGGTATTTTAAATTGTTCAGATATTCCAATCACCACTCCACCCTTTGCTGTGCCATCAAGTTTTGTGATGGCAAGCGAAGTGACATCAGTGGCAGAGGTAAACTGACGAGCCTGCTCAAACGCATTTTGTCCGGTTGATCCATCGAGAACTAGCATCACTTCATGCGGAGCATCGTCTACAATTTTCGACATCACATTTTTTATCTTTGTAAGTTCATTCATCAAATTAATTTTGTTGTGCAGACGCCCAGCAGTATCAATAATCACAACATCGGCACCTGAGCTAATAGCCGATTTTAAAGTGTCGAAAGCCACCGACGCAGGATCACTACCCATGCTTTGTTTCACAATTTTAGCTCCGGCACGATCTGCCCATACCGACAGCTGATCAATGGCAGCAGCACGGAATGTGTCGGCAGCACCAAGCACCACACTCTTTCCTTCGGCTGCAAAACGCGATGCCAGCTTACCAATGGTAGTGGTTTTACCAACACCATTAACACCAACAACCATGATTACGAAGGGTTTTTTACCACTTTTTGCTATATCAAAACCTCCATCCTTCCCATCACCACTCTCAACCATAAGTGAAATAATTTCTTCTTTAAGAATTTTATTCAGCTCGTCAGATGAGAGATATTTATCTCGTGCAGCACGTTTTTCTATTCTATCGATAATATTAAC
>JAVVZN010000146.1:0-253 GCA_036650555.1 Rikenellaceae bacterium | reverse complement strand
TGATTCGTGCCTGCTTGCACAGCTATGCGCCGCAAGGCCTGCGCCTGATTGAGGTGGATAAGGCTGATCTGACCGATTTGCCCGATATCGTCGACGTAGTGGCCAGCCGCCCCGAGAAGTTCATCATCTACTGAACTTTTGCCGATGATAGCTTTTTTTATCTTTTGTAAAACACTCTCTTTGGTTTTCTGCAACCCTTGCTCTAAATCTTTTTTAGAGGCGTCTTTACTTTTGAAAACATCGAATAATCCCA
>JAVVZN010000145.1:0-4642 GCA_036650555.1 Rikenellaceae bacterium | reverse complement strand
CCTCAAATTTTGTGGATACAATAAGTTTGTTGAGGTTTGTAATGTACGTTTGCAGATGTTTGCCATGGTGTAGGCTGATTGTCTGAGCACTAATAATAGGTGCAAGTGCATCTGTGGCGTATGGCAGCGCAGGTAATATAAATTTTTCTACTGCACTTACCTCCTTTGTCTTAGTTTGGCGTTGCTCAGCTCTAACTAAACATGTGTTGCAGGCAATAAATAACATTGCAATTGTTGCGTATTTCAGATATTTTTTCATTGTTGTCAGATATTTTTGGTTAATAACTATTGTTGTCGGCTTAAAAATTATGCTTTACCTCAATGCAAATTTTGCAAGATGTGTACCATTGTCACGCCTAGTTTCATCAATGTTAGATGTGGTGTTATCCGCGTTTACGATAGCTCACAACGGCTATGCTATTTAAAGTAATCGCAAATGCCCCAAGGGCTAAAAGTTCTCTCCATATGTCGCTGAGTGTGCTGCCTTTAAGGTAGACACCTCGCATTATTCTGATGAAATAACGTAGTGGGTTGTATAGTGTAACATCTTGAGCCCACATAGGCATGCTCTGAATAGGAGTGAACAAGCCGCTCATTAAAATCATTATTATAGAGAAGAAGAACATTACAAACATGGCTTGTTGCAAAGTTGAGGAGAAGTTTGAGATTAAAAGACCTATGCCAGAAACGGTAAGTATAAAAAGCATTGTTGATAAGTAGATGGTTGTGTAGCTTCCAACTGCCACCAATCCATATACTACGAAAGCCACAAAAAAACATATCGTCAAAGCTATATATCCTATGATCCAATATGGAATTAGCTTTGCCAAGATGAAAGATGTCTTGCCGACAGGGGTGACATTCATCTGTTCTATTGTGCCACTCTCTTTCTCGCTTACAATATTCAATGCAGGTAGAAATCCGCACATTATAGTTAGTAGCATCACCATAAGTGCAGGCACCATAAAAATTTTGTAATCCATGAATGAGTTGAATCTATTTTGCACCGACACATTTATCTCTGGTTTAGGATGTTGTGGCGATGTTGATGCAGCAAAATTTTCGATGATCGACACCAGATAGCTACTGCTCATCGACCCACGAATGGCATTTACTGAGTTTGATGCCACAAAAACATTTGCCATGGCTTCTCCCGACGCTAAATTCTGCCCGAAAAAACGTGGTATGCTTAATATTATATCTGCCTTTCCATTCTCCACTTTCTGTATTGCATCTTCGTAGGAGTCTACATATTCGGTCAGATGGAAATAATCCGACGACACTACCTTCTCCACTAAATTGCTAGAAAGGGTTGATTTGTCGCTATCTACAACTGCTAGTCGTATGTCTTTAACCTCCATGTTGGCTGCAAAAGGCAGCACCAACATCATGGTCATAGGCATAAGCACAATCATACGAGGTAAAAACGAATTACGGCGTATTAACTTAAACTCTTTTTCTATAAGAAATCTTAGCATCATAATCTTATCTTAAATTTTTTAAGACTCAAAGTGATAAACACTATCGCCATAAGTCCGAGTATTGCAAACTCCTTAGCAGCATACTGAATCTCAACACCTTGAATCATAAGTTTCCGAACCCCTGCAATAAACCATCTAGCAGGAATTATGGATGAGAAATATTGTAGAGGTAGTGGCATATTTTCAATCGGGAACATCATACCTGATAGTAATACTGTTGGCATCATAAATATCATCCCCGATATTATCATGGCAGACACTTGTTTCTCCACAAGTGTCGATACCAATAGGCCGAGCGATAATGCCACAAAAATAAAGAGCAGTGATAAGAGTATGAGCCCGGTGAAACCTCCTGCAATAGGAACATTAAGCAGATGTACAGATAAAATAAGTATCACGGTGAGGTTAATGATAGATACGGCGAAGTATGGAACAATCTTGGCGATAATCATTTTTATAGGGTGCATCGGCGATACTAATAACACCTCCATTGTCCCCATCTCCTTCTCGCGCACAATAGAGATGCTTGTCATCATGGCACATATCAGCATCAGTATCATACCCATAACTCCAGGCACAAAATTATAAGAGCTGAGCATCGACGGATTATATAGGAAACTGACGTTTTCTCGTACCACTGGAGCCGACGTATCAATAGATTTTATTATGGCTGTGGCGTAGTTTGCCACAATTGTTGCCGTGTTTGGGTCGGAGGCATCGGTGATTACCTGAACGTTTCTATGACGGCTAAACTCACTGTCGAATATAAGTGCCATGTCGATGTCGCCACTGCGAAACAGATCGTCCACCTCCGATGGGCGATGTATGATATATTTCAATGTGAAATACTCGCTAGCGTCGATTTTATCAATTATCCTACGCGATTCTATCTGCGGCGAAGGGTCGAGAATGGCAACACGTGCGTTTTTAACCTCAGTCGATATAGCAAACCCAAAGAGTATGATCTGCACAATAGGCATGGCAAGCAGTATCAATATAGTTCGTGGATCGCGAAATATATGATAAAATTCCTTCTTAACAAATGCAAAAAATTGTTTCATTCTATTGTTGTCAAATTTAAATTATGCCTTAACTCAAGGTGAAACCCTAGGAGCTGCTTTCGGCAGCTCCCGAAAACACTCTAAGAGTGTTTTCGTTTTTTGAAGCACTGCAAGTGCGTACTTTTTTTCGAAAAAAGTATTAAAGTATTATTGATGTCTTAGGTAAAAATTTCCAAGTTCTCTAGTGTATGATATGTTATAAGAAAAAGTAAATCACATGATTACACACTACATTTGAAATTTTTACCTGACAACAATAATTTCATTCTATTCGTTTTGCCTCCCTTGCTAGTTTATAAAACACTTCATCCATAGTTTCAACACCCATCTTATGTTTTAGATTTGTAGGGGTATCGAGTGCTGCCACTTTGCCGTCTACCATGATCGAAACGCGATTACAATACTCTGCCTCATCCATGTAGTGAGTGGTGACAAACACCGTTATGCCTTGTTTAGAGGCTTTGTAGATCATCTCCCAAAACTGACGACGTACAATAGGATCAACACCTCCAGTGGGTTCATCTAGAAAAACTATTTGTGGCTGGTGGAATATTGCCACCGAAAATGCAAGTTTCTGCTTCCATCCGACGGGTAATGATTTCACAAGGGTGTTGCGTTCGCTTTGAAAATCAAGTTCTAGTAGTAGGGCATCGGTTTTTTGTGCTATCTCCTTTGTTTGCATGCCGTAGATACCGGCAAAAAGACGGATGTTCTCCCAAACCTTCAAGTCTTCATAAAGAGAAAATTTCTGACTCATATAGCCAATGTTTCGTTTTATCTTCTCACTCTCTGTCGATATGTTGTAACCCGCCACGCTGCCATGGCCAGAGGTGGGACGACTAAGTCCACAGAGCATGCGCATGGCAGTGGTCTTGCCTGCCCCATTTGCCCCTAGAAAACCGAATATCTCACCTCTACCAACATCAAATGTGATGTTATCAACAGCAGTGAAATCGCCGAAACGTTTTGTTAGATGGTCGGTATATATAACTTTATCACTCATGTGCGCTAAGTTTCATGAAACAATCTTCGATATTTGCTCTGATGGGTTTTATCTTAATATCTTTATGATCTTTTGATTCGAGAAAGTCGAGGAGCTGTTGTTCTGATATGTCGTTTCTAAAAGTGATATGATGAAACTCACCAAAGGCATAACAACTCTCTATGTTGTGGTTAGTGCGTAGGTCGGTAAGTAGTTGTGGCATATCCAATGATTTTACAGCCCATAATGTCTGTTTAAACGATTCAATTATGCCATGTGGAGTGTCGATCTTTAGAAATTCCCCATTGTTTATTAGTCCTATCCTATCGCAAAGTAAAGCCTCATCCATGTAGGGTGTGGAGACTATTATTGTGATCTTCTCCTTGCCAAGTTTTCTGAGCATACCCCAAAACTCTCTTCTCGACACAGGATCAACACCTGTGGTGGGTTCGTCTAACAGTAACACAGACGGCTTATGGATAAGTGCGCACGAAAGTGCCAGCTTTTGTTTCATGCCTCCAGAGAGCTTGCCTGCCTTGCGATTTTTAAATGGCTCTATATGAGAATATATGTCTTCTATAAGATGGTAGTTCTCTTTGATGGTGGTGCCGAAAAGCGTGGCGTAGAAATTTAAATTCTCTTCCACTGTCAGATCTTGATATAAAGAGAATCTGCCTGGCATGTAGCCCGATATTTTACGTATTTTTGAGTACTCTCTCACCACGTCGTAACCCGCAATGGTGCAAGTGCCTTTGTCGGCTAGCAGTAGAGTGGTCATAATACGAAATAGAGTAGTCTTGCCTGCGCCATCTGCGCCTATGATGCCAAATACTTCGCCTTTATCCACAGTGAAACTCACATTGCGTAGGGCGCATGTCTTACCATAACTCTTTTCAATATTTTCAACTCTCACCATCATAACACCACCTCTCCATACATGCCTATCTTCAGATAGCCATCGTTTTCAACCGATATTTTCACTGCATAAACCATATTGGCACGCTCATCGCGTGTTTGTATGGTTTTAGGTGTGAACTCGCCACGTGCTGCCACCCACTGCACTGTGCCAGAGTATTCATGCTGCTTGTCAGCTGCAAAATCTGAGTACACTTTAACTC
>JAVVZN010000144.1:0-4651 GCA_036650555.1 Rikenellaceae bacterium | reverse complement strand
AAAGTTGGGCTCTATCTTTCACCTTGGGATCGGAATAGTGCCGATTATGGCAATGCAGAGTATGTCAAGTATTTTCAGAATCAAATATCGGAGTTAATAAACGAATATTGCAACGATATAGATCTATTTGAATATTGGTTCGATGGTGCAAATGGTGGTGATGGTTACTATGGCGGTGCGCGTGAGCGACGTAGCATAAACCCCAAAGAGTATTACGAATATGAAAAATGTGTTGAGATAATACATAAAAAATTCCCTCGTGCCATGATTTTTGGTGGCACAGTCCCTACTATTCGTTGGGTAGGAAACGAGAGTGGTTGGGCAGGCGAAACCTCATGGGCAATGAAAAGCCGTTCATATACCGAATCGAAACAAAATCAATACGGAGATATAGATGGAGAAGATTGGTTGCCATCGGAGGTTGATGTGTCGATACGTCCCGGTTGGTTCTACCATAAGCGCGAAGATCATCAAGTCAAATCGTTGAGTAAGCTAGTGGACATCTATTATGAGAGTGTTGGTCGTAATGCAAATCTGATCTTAAACTTTCCTGTGTCGCTAAGTGGTAAGATCCACCCAACCGACTCATCACGTATAGTAGAGTGGTGGCAAACCATTCAGTCTGAGTTGAAAACCGACCTTCTCACCAACGCCACAGTTGAGTCGAGCAATTCGCGAGGTGGTGACTTCCGTGCCAAAAAAGTAAACGATGGTGATTGGAACACCTATTGGGCAACTGCCGACAGCGTTGTAAAAGCCGATCTTACATTCACATTCGATAAGCCAACAATGTTGAATCGTGTGATGTTGCAAGAGTACATACCGCTTGGTCAGCGTGTCAAATCGTTCTCAATAGAATATCTTGCCGATGGAAAATGGAGTTATGTTCCGTCGTCAGACTCAATGACCACCGTTGGCTACAAACGTATAATTCGTTTTGAAAACATCACAACTGAGAAGTTGAGAGTGAATTTCTTAGATGCGCGTGGCCCGCTTACAATCAACACAGTGTCGGCATTTCTTGCCCCTGCGCTTATGGTTGAGCCAGCTATATCTCGCTCTTCAGATGGGTTGGTAGAGATAAAAGGAGGTGATAAATCATCTAAAATTTTCTATTCTTTAGATCTCACAGAGCCTAATATCCCATATGTGAAGCCATTTGAGTTGATAGCAAAAGGCACTGTACGTGCCAAATTGGTCGATGCTGCCTCTGCTACTAGAGTAAGCCCAGTGTCGTCAAAAACATTCGATGTGCTAACCAAAGATTTCACAGTCAAAGGAGTAGAGTTGAGTGGTAAAATGTTTGATGGTAATGCTATGAGTGCTGTGGTGCTGCCCGCAAAAATGCGTGACATAAACATCTCTTTAAATAAAACCTATACAGTTAAAGGGTTCACTTATCTGCCAGATCAATCACGAGGTGGTGGTGGAGTTATTGCTCTCTATGAGATATGGGCAGGTGGAAAGAAAATAGCGCAAGGAGAGTTTTCAAACATCAAAGCCAATCCTATTGAACAAATTGTAATGTTTGATAAGGCAGTTCAGACATCTGATCTACGTTTAGTTTGTAAGTCACTAGCCGATGGCACAGGCGATAGAGTGATAGTTGCAGAGTTTGGTATTATTACAGAATAATATTATTGGTGTCTGGAAATTTTAACCTGACCCCAATAATTGTAAAATAGCCTATCGAAGACACAATCTTCGATAGGCTATTTTAATCGTGGATAACTATTTTGTGATGTTGTTTTGATTTTTCAGAATGTCGCGTATGTCAGATAGCAGTAGCTCCTCTTTTGTCGGTGCAGGTTCGGCTGGCGGAGCTGGCTCCACTTTTGCAACATCTTTACGTTGCATGTTTATAATAAACTTGATAACGAAAAATATGGCAATAGCGATAATCAAAAATTCAAAAGCGGTTTGAATAAAGTTGCCATAATTAATATAAACTATTTTTGGATCATTACCTATAAGTTGTTGTGGCATAGCAATTTTAAGCGATGTGAAATCCACACCTCCTATCAACCAACCTATTGGTGGCATAATTATATCGCTGATAAGTGAGTTTACTATCTTTCCAAATGCTGCACCGATGATCACACCGACAGCAAGGTCAATCACACTACCTTTAAGTGCGAAAGCTTTAAATTCATCTAATAATTTCATAAGTCTAATTTTTTATAAATAATTATGGTATTTTATCGGTGTTATTGGCATACTTTTTGAATTTTTAATATAAAATAAAAGTATGAAAAAGCTATATTTTATATTATTTACGGCTCTTTTTTCATCATGCAATGAAGTAGATATAAATTTTGAAAATGATGAGCCATCGGTTCGCAGAATGAATCTAGTGGTTAGCAACAATGAGGCGACGATAGTTCCATCATCTCAAATAACAAATTTGCAGATACTTATGTTTGACGATAATGGCAGATGTATAAAAGTAATTCCTCATAATGATGTGATGTTTGATGAAAACAATATTTTTGCATCAACAATAACTATACCTAATTTAACAACCTCTATAACTGTGCTTGCAAACGCAATAGGCAGCACATATCCGTCTCAACAGATGTTTCTAGGCGCGACACTATCTGAAATTTTTCTATCAACCACTCATAACTCCACCGTGCCACCGCACTATTATGAGCAACCTAAATCATTTTTTGAAGGTGCTTCAAATGTTATCCCTGACCTTAGTATAAAAGATGTTGAGGTTGTCATATCGCGTATGGTGTCGAAAATTGTGGTTCAGCTTGCTGCCGGATTAGATTTCACTGACAACTCAGGCAAAGGGTTTACCTCTATCAATGCAGCACAAAAAGTATATATCAATGGTATAGACTCATTGTTTGTGGTGGATACTCCAGCTGGAATAAATCTCCCTCTTACCGATTACCTTGATGATGCCATAGGTTTCGAGAATTGTCAAATCTACAAACCAACCACATTTACCTCCTCCTCCTCTTCTTTGCTAAGCGATGATATTACAGTGTTTCCTCAAATAAACGCCAAACGATTGCCTTATGTGATTTTAAGTGTGACAGGCACAAAAGGCGTTCAGGCGGTTGGTAAAGGTAATCCGCTCTACTATGGCATGAGAATCAAAAATATGTCGTTAGTCGCAGGTGTTCAAACAGCTATTCGATCTCTCCCTCGCAATGTGGTGATACAACTCACAATAAACAACTTCTCAGGTGTTGGTTCGCCAGTGCATCCCGATCCTGAATATCTAAGCACATTAGATATGTCGGTAGATGTTAGGTCGTGGAGCGAATATTATAATGCAGGTGGTATAGTGGAATAAAATATTAAAGCAGCGTCTTAGATAGAAATGTTTCTATATTTTCAACGGTTGTATTTTTTAATATCACCTTTTTATCTTTGTCAAGCAAATACAAGCATGGCAAACTCATTAGTTCATACACCCCATTTGATCTGAATGTGCAGGTGGCATCGTAGCCCACTGTCCAGTTTCTGGGCATCTCTATCAAATGTTTACGCCATGATGCTATATCGTCGTCGGCGTAGAATGCCAACACTGAAAGCCTACGGTTCTCACTTTTCTGCAAATTGTTGAACACCTCCGATGTCATAATGTATTGTTTGGTTTTTTTACATTCGTCACAATCTGGATTGTAGAACATAAGTAAGGTGTATTCTCCTTTTATGTCGGAAAGCTTTTGCTTGGTTAGTCTTGCTGTTGTGAAGGTGAAGTCGGTGGCTGTGCTGCCTATTCTATTTTTTAAAGCCATTTCTAGCTGATAACGTGAACGTAGCTTTAGCAGCTCATCTAGCTTGTTGTTTGCTATAATATGGTTTAGCACAGTGATATACAACTCTTCATTGCGTAGTGGTGAGGCAATGTCATACATGTATTTCTCACTCATCGACATAAAATGGATATACATCTCTTGATTTATGCTAGAGAGGTTCATCATTGTGTCAATGCCACGATCGGCTAGATCCTTTGGGACATTCAGTAGTATATTCACAAAATCTACAAATGCTTGCTCGGTATATTCTTCTTTAGAAATCAGTGTGGTATCTTTGAAATTGAAACAATCCCAGTATTTTGTTATCACATATTCTGCTCGCTGCTGAGCTGTGTTTAGCGATGCAGGGACATCTGGTAGAGTGAAAGTTTGCGAAAAAGCCTTTGTAGACAATATCACCGCAGTTGCAACTATTATAATATATTTATACATTGTTGTAGTCTTAAATAATTATTGTTGATTACAAAATTAATGTTTTTTTTTAGATTTGGGTACACAATCTCTTATTTTTACAAATTAAAACAGCTTCTAAGACAGCTTCTAAGTTTTATGAATGCAACATATTTGCATCGCGATATTTAGCAGGGGTAGAGTTGTATTTTGCTTTAAAAAATTTATTGAATGTTCCGATAGAGTTAAAACCTGCCATCTCCGATATCTCCAATATGCTAATGTTAATATATTTTTCGTTTGTGATTAATTTCTCAGCATAATCAATTCTATTTCCGTTGATGTAATCAGAAAATGAAATGTTTTTGCAATCCTTCAGCAAGAGATATAGTTTTTTGCGTGATACCATCATGCGATCTGCAAGGATTTCAGCAGTTAATTTTGAATCTGTGTGTATCTTATCTTCTGTAATTAATTTATCT
>JAVVZN010000143.1:0-4696 GCA_036650555.1 Rikenellaceae bacterium | reverse complement strand
CAGCGACGACTAAATATATTAGAAGTAAAATCAAATCATATGATTACGTGCCATATTTGAAATTTTACCAGACTATAATAATAAACGAACCACTGACAAATAGTATTTACAAAACGACAAAACACAAATTTTTACACAAAAAATAGAGCATATGTAACAAAAAATAATTTTATATAAAAAGAATTACTAATTTTGCATGAGTAAAAATACTTATGAATACTAATTGAATGAATCACCATCTAAAGATAGTTAAAAAAACAATACTCCAAAACTACATCCTCATTGCAGTGGTATGGTTTATTGTTATGTTAGTATGCGGAATACTAAAATATTCTGGTAATAGCTACAACAACTACTCTATATTCACAGGAGTTTTCAATCACACCATAAATCAACTCCCTCTATACGGAGAATATCCGTTTGAATATGCAGATCAAAACCACTACGGCATACTTTTCAGCTACATCATCGCACCTTTTGCATCAATGCCCACACTGCTTGGCATAATTTGCTGGCTCGTTGTCAGTGCTGGTTTGTTGTTTGTTTCTATAAAATATTTGCCTATCGAACGATGGAAGCATGCAGTCATACTATGGTTTATCATCAATGAACTATTCACAGCGGCTTGCATGCAGCAGTTCAACATTATGATTGGAGCATTTATTATTCTAACCTTCGTTTTAGTAGAGAAAAACAGAAATTTCTGGGCTGCATTTTTTATAGTTTTAGGCACACTTACAAAACTTTATGGAGTCGTTGGCTTGGTGTTTTTTCTATTTTCACACAATAAATCGCGTTTCATCTCAGCACTCATATTCTGGGGCGCAATTCTTTACCTACTTCCAATACTTATCAGCAGCCACGATTTTGTAAACAACTCATATATTGCATGGATAACTGATATTCTATCTAAAAACGAACTCAACTACTTCACATCACACCAAAATATATCGCTCTTAGGTGTTGTGCGTAAGGTATCGCAAAACAGCAGCTATTCCGATCTACAACTCATCATTCCAGGCATAATCTTATACGGCTCAGCATTTCTACGCACAAAACAATACGAAGGTCGCGATTTCAGACTACTATACCTCGCATCAACACTCCTATTCACAGTTCTTTTCAGCACAGGTAGCGAGTCGAGCAGCTATATTATAGCATTTACTGGGGTTATGATATGGTTTACCTCCACCCATTCAAAAACCAAAAAACTAAATATTGCACTTCTTGTTTTTGCCATCTTACTAACATCATTATCTCCAACAGATATATTTCCGAAAAGCATCAGAATAAACTACATATATCCATACGCACTAAAAGCACTTCCATGCGTATTAATATGGTTTAAAATATGTTACGAACTTCTAACATGCAATTTTATAACAAAAAATCCTTTGCGAGAATCGCAATACTACCACACAATCGACACCAACTCAATAGATATAATTCTTCCATGCTACAACCCTCATTCAAATTGGGTAGATGTAGTGTGCATGAAACATAACGAATTACAACTGGCTTTCCCAACAAAAAAAATTAACATGATAGTTGTAAACGATGGTTCAAAATATAATTTCACCCCTGAATATACCGACAAACTAAAATCCACAATTCCAACATGTAAAATTGTGGAATACTTTCCTAATATGGGTAAAGGTCACGCAATCAGAGAGGGAGTTAAAGCATCATGTGCTAATATTGTAATCTACACCGACACCGATTTTCCCTACACATTAGAATCTATGCACAAAGTTATAGATAAGCTAAATGATGGCTACGACATAGTGATCGCCACACGAAACAAAACATACTACAACGCTCTTTCTATTTCAAGAAAAATGATGTCTTGGGGCACACGTCTGCTAAATCAAGTGATAATGAATCTTAAATATTCCGACACACAAGGAGGCTTGAAAGGCATGAGTAGAAAAGGTTGTGATTTGATGCTAACCACAAAAGTAAATCGGTTTTTGTTCGACACTGAATTTGTTGTAATGGCATCACGACGTAGAGATATATCAATAACTGAAATATCTGCAAACCTACGCGATGGGATCATACTTCCAAATATGAGTTTTAAGGTGGTGCGTCGCGAATTTATGAATTTTTTAAGAATAATGTTTAAATAATGATCTTACTTAGTTTTGACATCGAAGAGTTTGATTTTCCTATTGAACGGGGAATGAAAATAAACCACGAAACTCAAATAAAAATATCAGCAGATGGTGTCAAAAGTCTTTTAACACTACTAAAAAAGCATGACATAAAAGCAACATTCTACTCCACAGTAGTCTTTGCTCAGAACTCCCCACAACTCATAAAACAAATCATAGACCAAGGACATGAGCTAGCCTCACACGGATATAACCACCATGAATTTAAAGATGGCGACTACCTACGTTCACGCGAAGAGCTAGAGAAAATAAGCGGATCAGTAATCACAGGATACAGAACTGCACGCATGATGAAAACCGATTTTGAAGAGCTCATAATAGCTGGTTACAAATACGACTCATCTCTAAACCCCACACTTATTCCAGGACGATACAACAACCTAACCAAACCAAAAACCATACACCATATTGGCAAAATAATTGAAATTCCTGCATCGGTGTTACCAATCTTTAGGTTTCCATTATTCTGGATCTCATTTCATGTTCTACCTATCACTCTTTATAATTTCTTAACAGGTATAACACATAAAAACGATGGATATATAAATATATATTTACATCCATGGGAGTTTAATAATAATCTGAAAGACAAAGAGTTCAACATTCCATCATACGTCACAAAATGTAGCGGAGATAAATTATTGGATAAATTGGAAAGATTTATTTACTTTTGTAAAATAAAAGGGTTTGCTTTTTCCACTACAAGCGCTTTTATAAAATCTTATCAATCCCAAAATTACACTTACAAATGATAAAATCTTTTCTCAAGAAACATGAAATTGTACGTTTCATGGTTGTTGGCGGTGGTGCAGCAGGGATTCATTATTTGATCTATATTGCTCTTTTATCGCAAACCAAAGAATATTCATATAATCTACCCTATATTGCTGGTTTTGTGATTAGTTTGATATGCAATTTCTATGGTTCAAACTACTTTACATTCAACACTAAACCAACTTTAAAACGAGCTATAAAATTTGGATTGAGTCACGGCATTAATTTCTTCAACCAAATGTTACTATTAAATGTTTTTGTATGGTTAGGAGTGCATATAAAAATAGTACCGGTGCTTGTATTTACAATTGCCTTCCCATTGAATTTTATTTTGGTACGATATTCTCTTAAAGGATTAATAGTTAAAAACAAAACAGAACTGCAAGACAACACCGAGATCGACGACGAAATAACTTATTAGAACTGTTTTGATTTGTTATTGAAGTTATTTTAGAGCTATTTTTGTGTATATTAGCTGATTATTATTTTGCCACTACCATAAATAAAATCTGATATGTCTTTCAAATTAGTATCACCATATAATCCGACAGGCGATCAACCTCAAGCAATAGATCAACTTACCACCACTCTTTCAAACCATGAAAGTAATAATGTGGTGCTATGGGGTGTAACAGGATCTGGGAAGACATTCACAATGGCAAATGTGATTAAAAATCTCAATCGTCCAACACTTATATTAAGTCACAACAAAACACTAGCAGCACAGTTATACTCTGAGTTCAAAGCTTTCTTTCCTGAAAATGCAGTTGAATATTTTGTATCATACTACGACTACTACCAACCTGAGGCTTATCTCCCTGCCACCGACACATACATAGAAAAAGACCTTGCAATCAACGAAGAGATTGAGAAACATAGGTTAAGTGCCTCTTCCACACTTCTTTCTGGACGTAAAGATGTGATAGTTGTTTCATCAGTTTCGTGCCTCTATGGTATTGGCAACCCGGCTGACTTTCATGAAAACACAATTTCACTACATATAGGGCAACATATTACAAGAAATAAACTTCTACTAAAACTAACCGACGGACTATATTCACGAAATGATATTGAAAACAAACGAGGCACTTTTAAAGTTCAAGGCGACTCTGTTTATATTTATGTTGCATACGACGATATAGGCTATCGTATCTTATTTTTCGACGATGAGATTGAGCGTATAGATAAAATAAATCCGGTTGGATGTGGTGTGATTGAAACCCTAGAGGAGATCAGCATACACCCTGCATCAATATTTGTGACTACACGTGAAAGAATAAAAAATGCAATAAGTCGCATACAAGACGATTTAGTACTACAATGCAACTACTTTGAACAAACGGGTCAATCGCAGTATGCAAGCCGTTTAAAACACCGTGTGGAGTACGACATGGAGATGATAAAAGAGGTTGGTTATTGTTCTGGTATTGAAAACTACTCTTTATACTTTGATGGACGTTCAGAAGGAAGTCGTCCTTTCTGTTTAATGGATTATTTTCCAAACGACTACCTCCTTATAATAGATGAGAGCCATGTCACTCTACCACAAGTGAAAGCAATGTTTGGTGGCGATTTCTCTAGGAAGAGTAATCTTGTTGATTTCGGTTTTAGGCTACCTACTGCCAAAGATAACCGACCTCTGAAATTCGAAGAGTTTGAAAACATGATGAATCAAACTATCTATGTAAGTGCCACACCATCAGCATATGAATTAAATCGCAGTGAAGGTTTTGTTGTTGAGCAATTCA
>JAVVZN010000142.1:0-4702 GCA_036650555.1 Rikenellaceae bacterium | reverse complement strand
TCACCCATCGGGTAATGTTGGGGTTCAAATACACCACACATCGCCAATCAATAAAGGTGAAATAGTTTGGACTATCGACATGCAAAGCATTGTGATTTTAGGTAGATTATTTGCATCTGGTAGGGTTGATATGACTAAGATAGTGGCACTTAGCGGATCGCTAGTCAAAAAACCTCGTTACCATCGTATTATAAATGGTGCAAAAATCAGTTCGATCGTTGCTAATAATGTTGATTCGAGTGTTGAACCTCGTTTTATCAGTGGTAATCCTCTAACAGGCTTAAAAGTTGCAAGTGACGATTATATCTCATTTTATAGCAATCAAGTTAGCATCATTCCCGAAGGAAACCATTATGAGTTTCTAGGTTGGATTGCTCCTCGCGTAAATAAATTCTCTGTTTCACGTAGCTATTTCTCTTGGCTGACACCATCTAAAAAATATGCTCTCGACACAAACCTTAATGGCGGTGTCAGAGCTTATGTAATGACCGGCGAATATGAAAAAGTGTTACCGATGGATATATATCCTGTTTATCTTCTTAAAGCAATACTCGCAGGAGATATTGATAAGATGGAAAACCTAGGTATCTATGAGGTGATAGAAGAGGATTTGGCATTGTGTGAGTTCGTTTGTACCTCTAAATCGCCTGTACAACAGATAGTTCGTAGCGGTATTGACATCATGATAAAAGAACTTAGTTAATACCTTTTGAACAATTCATTATAATATTTTAAGATATGTCATTAAGAAATTTTATAAATAACATAAAGCCGGCGTTTGAGAAAGGGGGTCGTTTCCAAGCTCTCCACTCAACTTTTGATGCTTTTGAATCATTTTTATTTGTGCCAAACACCGTAACGAAAAACGGTAGCCACATTAGAGATGTTATAGATATGAAACGTACCATGTTTATTGTGGTTGTGGCACTTGTGCCTGCGCTGCTATTTGGTATGTATAATGCAGGTTTACAGCACTTCCGTGCTATGAACGATCTAGCTGCTGCTTCGGCAGTTATGGATTGTTTCTGGTTTGGTTTTCTGAAAGTACTTCCTATCATCATCGTTTCTTACGTTGTTGGTTTGGGCATAGAATTTATTGTGGCTCAGATGCGTCACCACGAAGTGAATGAGGGTTTCCTTGTTTCTGGTATGCTTATTCCGCTCGTAATGCCTATTGATGCTCCTCTTTGGATGGTGGCTGTGGCTACTGCCTTTGCTGTAATTATAGGTAAAGAGGTGTTCGGAGGAACTGGTATGAACGTGTTCAATCCGGCACTACTTGCACGTGCGTTTATGTTCTTCGCATACACTCCTTATATCTCAGGTGAGAAAATTTGGATTGCAGGCATGAATGAAGGGCTGACTGTTGATGGTTATTCCGGAGCAACTCCTCTAACAGAGGCTGCTAATGCCCTTGCTGAAAAAGCCGATACTCTTGTATTCAGCTCGTCGCCAATAGATTGGTTTATAGGGACAATACCTGGAAGTATAGGTGAAACATCTGTTATCGCTATTCTTATAGGTGCTGCCATTCTGTTATTTACTGGTATTGCAAGTTGGAGAATAATGTTTAGTGTTTTTGTAGGTGGTTATCTAATGGGCACAATCTTTAATTTGGTAGGTGCTAATCCATTTATGAATATTCCTGCTTACTATCATCTTTTACTTGGTGGTTTTGCTTTTGGTGCTGTGTTCATGGCAACAGACCCTGTTACTTCGTCGCAAACAAACAAAGGTAAAATAATATACGGATTGCTAATCGGTGCTATTGCAGTGCTTATACGTGTTGTTAATCCAGGTTATCCCGAAGGTATGATGTTGTCAATCTTGCTTATGAATGCCATGGTTCCTCTTATCGACCACTATGTTGTGGAGGCGAATATCAAACGTCGTACAAAACGATTGAAAGCAACTGCAAAATAATCACTATTTAATATTACTTAGAAGTAAAAAAGTAAAACTATGAATAAACAAAGTAATACATATACCATCCTTTACTCAATTGTATTGGTTGTCGTGGTTGCGGCTGCTTTGGCGTTTGTGTCGATTTCTCTAAAACCGGTGCAACAAGCTAATATTGAGATTGAGAAAATGAGCGATATATTAGGCTCTGTTGGGCTGTATAGCGCAGAAAAAGCTCCTGCGGATAAAGACACATATATCAAAGAGCAATACAAAAAATATATAACCGAAAGTTTTTTGGTGAACGACAAAGGCGAAAAATCTGGCGATCCTGCAATGGCTTTTAAGGTGTTGAACAACCTAAAGGCTGCCTTTGCAACCGATCCTAAAGAGAGAGAGTTGCCGGTGTTTGTTAGTAAAAACAACGAAGGTAAAACAAACTACATTTTCCCTATATATGGTGCAGGTCTTTGGGGTCCAGTTTGGGGATATATAGCTTTGAACGACGATCTAAACACCATCTCTGGTGCTGTGTTCGATCATAAGAGCGAAACTCCAGGTTTGGGTGCTGAAATAGCTAACTCACCTTTTGAAAATCAGTTTATCGGTAAGTCTATCTTTGAAAGTGATGCTTTTGTTGGTGTGAAAGTCACAAAAGGTGTTGGTTCATCTCAAGGCAACGATCATGCTGTTGATGCCATATCAGGAGGAACAATCACTTCGCGCGCTGTTGAATCTATGGTGATAGGTTGTTTGAAGGCGTATGAACCTTACATAATGCAAAGTAGGGCAGCGGTGATGGCTGTTGATACTACTTCAGTTCAGTAATTAATAATAAATTATAGATATGAGTACTAAAGAAAAAGAGCCTATGTTTTCGGCTAAAAATATAAAGCTGCTCACCTCACCTTTTCAAGCAACAAATCCGATTACTGTGCAGATTTTAGGTATCTGTTCGGCACTTGCCGTAACAGCCAAATTGAAACCTGCTTTGGTAATGGCATTGTCGGTAACAGTGGTGTGCGCCTTTTCAAACCTTATTATGTCGCTTATACGCAACACAATCCCTTCACGTATTCGTATTATCGTGCAGCTTTTGATTGTTGCAGCGCTTGTTATCTTAGTGGATCAAGTGTTGAAAGCCTATGTGTATGATGTCAGCAAACAGCTATCGGTGTTTGTGGGTTTGATCATTACAAACTGTATCATAATGGGTCGTATTGAAGCTTTTGCACTCGGCAACAAACCATGGCCTTCATTTTTAGATGGTATTGGCAACGGTATCGGCTATGGTATTATCCTTGTAACTTTAGGAGTTTTCCGCGAAATATTAGGCGCTGGAACTTTATGGGGTTATCAAGTAGTGCCAGATGCGTTCTATAAAATGGGTTATGTAAACAACGGTTTGATGTTGCTACCTCCTATGGCACTTATCGCTGTGGGTATCATAATATGGATTCACAGAAGTAAAAATAAGTCACTTATCGAAAAATAGTCGATAGCTAAAACAAATACAAGATGGAAAATTTATTAAATATATTTGTTAAGTCGATTTTTATCGACAACATGGTGTTCGCTTTTTTCTTCGGTATGTGTTCCTACATTGCCGTATCAAAAAGTGTAAAAACTGCTATGGGTCTTGGTGTCGCCGTTATATTTGTGATGGTGGTTACTGTGCCTGCAAACTACTTACTCAATGAATATGTGCTCTCAGCCGGTGCACTAGCATGGATCTCGCCTGAATATGCCGACGTTGATCTAAGCTTTTTGAGTTTCATTCTATTTATCGCCGTAATTGCATCTATTGTGCAGCTTGTGGAGATGGTTGTTGAGAAATTTTTACCTGTGCTCTACAATCAACTGGGTATATTCTTGCCGCTTATCGCAGTGAATTGTGCCATCTTAGGTGGATCACTATTCATGCAAGAGCGCGATTATGCCAACGTTGGTGAGGCAACTGCTTTTGCATTAGGCTCTGGTATAGGTTGGTGGCTTGCAATCATAGGCATTGCAGCTATCCGTGAAAAAATTACATACTCAAATGTTCCTGCACCACTAAAAGGTGTTGGTATAACATTCATACTTACAGGTTTAATGGGAATCGCCTTTATGACATTCCTTGGTATTCAGCTATAATAAATTGGTAAAATGGAAATAATAACAATAATAGTTGTATCAATAGTTGTCTTTCTTATTGTGGTTTTGGCTTTGGTTGCCGTGCTGCTTTATGCTAAAACAAAGTTAATGCCTTCAGGGGTTGTTAAAATTGATATAAATAATGGTGAAAAAACTATTGAGGCCACTCCCGGTTCAAGTCTTTTATCAACACTTGCTGAAAATGGCGTGTTCTTGCCATCTGCTTGTGGTGGTGGTGGATCATGCGGAATGTGTAAATGTCAAGTGCTAGAAGGTGGCGGAGATATTCTTCCAACTGAAGTGAATTTCTTCTCTCGTAAGCAACAAAAAGAGCAATGGCGTTTGGGTTGTCAAGTGAAGGTTAAAGAAGACCTTAAAATAGCAGTTCCTGCTGCTGTTCTTGGTGTTAAGAAATGGGAATGTGAGGTTGTTTCAAACCATAATGTGGCAACATTCATTAAAGAGTTTGTGGTTAAACTTCCAGAGGGTGAGTCGTTGAACTTCCGCTCAGGTGGCTATATTCAAATTGATGTTCCTAAATTTGATGCTATCAAGTTTAGTGACTTTGATATTGACAAGCAATACCACGAAGATTGGGATTCAATGAAGATGTGGGGTTTGGTTACAAAAAACACAGAACCAACATTCCGTGCCTACTCTATGG
>JAVVZN010000141.1:0-4704 GCA_036650555.1 Rikenellaceae bacterium | reverse complement strand
CATTAATAATAAGGTGGTTTTCTTTAAGCTGAGGCAGATTGTAGAGTTCAAGTAGTTCTTGAATATGACTTAAAGCATCCCCCTTAGTGAGAGATAAAGTATTTAATGATAAATGCGAAATGATCCGCCATTGCTCTTTTTTATTTTGTTGATAAGATCATCAACTGCCACGGCAGGGAGGGTAAGTAGTAGTATAGATATGTTTTTCTCTTTTATGACCTCATCTATCTCTTCAATATTGCAACATGGCACTCCTACTATTATGGCTCCAACTTTTTCTGGGTTGTTGTCGAGCGACACAACTATACGTAGTTTGGCACGTTTGTCTTTGAAATATTTTGTTACAGCACGTCCTAAATTGCCCATACCAACAACTGCAACGTTTAGTGGTTGTGTAGAATCGAGAATGCTGCTTATAAAATCTACTAACTCACGAACATCATATCCTTTTTTTGTGTTTGAAGAGAATCCTATGAGCATTAAGTCACGACGTACTTGAACGGCAGTAATGCCATGTATGGAGGCTAAAACATGAGAATAGACATGTGTTATACCATTTTCAAGATTGCGTAGCAAGGTGCGACGGTATTCGCTCAATCGTTCTATGGTTCTTTCAGGTAACTCGCTAGGTAATTCCATAATATTGTTGTTCTGTAAAACTTTGTTTTCTTTCAGCAGCAAATTTACAAAAAGAGTTTGAATTTTTTACAATATTTGGTAAATATATGTAAACGACATACCTTTGAACTCAATAAAAATAATGATTTTATGATAAAAGGTGTGATTTTCGATATGGATGGTGTTCTTGTCGATAATAGTGATATTCATATTGAAGCGTTTATGATTTTTTGTGCGCGTCATGGTCTGTCGATAAAAGCTGAAGCTCTGAAAGGACTTTTTGGAATGGGTAATGATGAGATTATGCCAGAGGTGTTCGGTAGAAAAATGACTGTTGATGAGATTGCTCGTTATGCTGAAGAGAAAGAAAATGTGTACAGAGAGATATTTGCAGCAAAGATAAAACCACTTGAGGGGCTGCGTAGTCTTCTATCTGAGCTTAAAAAAAGAGATATAAAAATTGCCGTTGGCAGCTCCGGAATGGCTAAGAATGTGGAATTTGTGCTTGAGAAGTGCGGTATAAAAGAGTTTTTTGATGCTAAAGCCAATGGCGACATGATAAGTAAGGCAAAACCTGACCCTGAGGTGTTTCTGCTTGCTGCCAATCTTTTGAACCTAGAGCCATCTGAGTGCGTGGTTTGTGAAGATTCGCATGCAGGCATTAAAGCTGCTCGCAGTGCCGACATGAAGGTGGTGGCTGTGGCAACAACATATAAGCGAGATGAGCATCACGACTACGATATAATTGTTGATGACTTTACCCAAGTGAGTGCGGAGCAGATTATTGCTTTAGGCGCGTAGTTTCTCTCTTACAAATTGATAAGCTCTGCGGGTGACATATCGCGTTGCACTATCTGAAACGTAAAACATAAGTAGCATCATCACACTCACCGCCACGGTGATTGTGATGGCGTTTACAAACCATGATGTGTAAGTGGTGGGTGTGGTGATAAATGATGAGCTGATAAGTAGATTGGTTGCCCAAATTGTGATAAGGGTTATCGCTCCAAATTTTAACGCCGATGCGTAGTATTTAAACGATCTAATTCTAAAGGCTTTACGGTATAAAAATATTGGTTTCCATATCACTCCTATTAGTAGTGTGCTTATGAGTGTTCCTATCACAACGCCAATCACTCCCATCTTATAACCTAACACTAACGATATTCCTAAATTTACCACCGCCTCCGACCATGGAGCCCAAACATCGCTGAAAAGCCCATGTGCGTTTAAAAACAGTTCGTTTATTCGACGTATCACAGAAATATATATATTGGCAAGTATTAAGATAAACAGCATATTGTCGATTATGAATTTCTCTCCATCGCCGAGCCATATCCTTATAAAAGGAGCAGTAAGATGATAACCACATACCACTATAATTCCTGCTATAAGAAAGAATATGGCATTGAGTTGTTTGTATGTGGAGTAGACGCTCTTTGAATTTCCTTCGGCAATAAGGTTTCCAATGCCAGCGCCAATGTTGTCGAAGGCTGAAAAACATAGGCGTGTTAATCTTGAAAATATAAGTATGTAGTTAGTATATATTGTGACAGCGGTAAACGTAGAGCTGATTAAAGATATTACAAGTGAGTCGGTTTGGGTAAGTATGAAATTACCAAACTTATGTGAGAACACTTGTTTTATTCTGTGGAATATAGATGTGTACTCTTTACGTAGTTTGCGTCCTGCTGTAAAGCTACTTCTAAGCCAAGGATATAGTTTTTTTACTCGTAGGTTGATTATAAATGAGTATGCAAATCCAAACGCCAACTCTATAATAAGGAATAGTGAGTATTTGATGACCAAATCGACATCGGTATATTTCAAGGCTATCACTTGTAGTATGATCTTCACTATATTAGTGAATCCGAGAGTTGAAACGATAACCCAATTTCGTTGATCGGCAATAAGTATATTTTGTTTGTAATTTATGAAATAACTTAGTAAATTTACGAGCAGAAAAGTGTAGTAACCAATATATATAGTTGGCATATCCACACCTTTGCCGCTAAAAATCATTGGTAAGAAGAGAGAAAGAAACACTCCCGTTATAAGTATAAAAATGCCGATTATCCGATATACATAGCATAGGATCGACATTATATTGCAGATTTCAGTGCGGTCGTTTTCAAAAAGCGGTTTGTAGAGAGAGTAGGCAATTGCTGCCAACACTCCCATCTCAGCTAAATTAAGAAAACCCAATATGTCTGATAGAGTTGAATTTAAACCAGTTATGTTGTCGCCAAGCGAATCTATAAACACTTTACGAGAGATAAATGCAAGTAGTAGCAATAGAATATTCATTGCTATTGCCACCCATGCGTTCTTTATTGTCTTCTTAACTCTACTCACTTTATCTGTTTAAATATTTTACAAATATACGTTAATTTTATTAATATGAATGTTGAAGAGTTTCGAGATTATTGTCTAGGAAAAAAAGATGTTGAGGAGTTGTTTCCATTTGGCGACGACGTGTTGGTGTTTAAGGTGTGTGGAAAGATGTTTGCTCTTGCCGCACTTTATCCATTTGAAAGTATAAAGCTAAAATGCGATCCCGACATGGCAATTGAGTTGCGCGATCAATATTCAGAGATTGTTGCAGCATTTCATATGAATAAAAAACATTGGAATGATGTGTCGGTTGTAGGTTCTCTTTCAGACGAATTTTTAATGTCGCAAATTGATAATTCGTATGACTTAATATTAAAAAAGAATAAATGTGTGAAAAAATGCTAATAAAATGATAAAATAAGTTGTTTTATAGGAAAAAAGTGTTAAATTTGTGTTGGCATAAATTAAAAATTAACGAATATAAAACACATATATTATGACAAAAATTAAACGCGTTTATTATTTTGGTAATAAGACTGCCGAAGGTAATGGTCAAATGAAAGAGATATTAGGAGGCAAAGGGGCAAACCTTGCCGAAATGAATCTTATTGGCATCCCAGTCCCTCCTGGGTTTACTATTACGGCAGATGTATGTAACGAATATTTTTCAATGGGGAAAGAAAAAGTTATAGAAATTTTAAAATCGGATGTTGAATCGGCCATGAAGGTGGTTGAGGAAAACATGGGCTGCAATTTTGGTAGTGTCGAAAATCCGCTTTTAGTTTCTGTACGTTCAGGAGCTCGCGTATCTATGCCAGGTATGATGGATACAATCCTAAACCTTGGTTTGAATGATCAGGTGGTGGAAAGTGTGGCTCGTAAATCTGGTAATGAGCGTTTCGCTTGGGATTCATATCGTAGATTTGTGCAGATGTATGGCGATGTGGTGATGGGCATGAAACCTCAAACCAAAGAGGATGAAGATCCGTTTGAAGTGATTATTGATCAGATGAAAGAGGAGCGTGGTGTCAAAAACGACACCGATCTATCAGCTGCCGATCTTAAAGTGATGGTGTCTAAATTTAAAAAAGCTGTAAAAGATTACACCGGACAAGATTTTCCAGTGTCGCCTTGGGAGCAGCTTTGGGGTGCTGTTTGTGCTGTGTTTGACAGTTGGATGAACGAGCGTGCTATCTTATATCGTAGAATGAATAAATATCCATCTCAATGGGGCACTGCTGTTAATGTTCAAGCAATGGTGTTCGGAAACATGGGAAATAATTCTGCAACAGGAGTTGCCTTCACACGCGATGCTTCAACAGGTGAAAATATATTCAATGGTGAATACCTTGTAAATGCACAAGGAGAAGACGTGGTGGCAGGTATCCGCACTCCGCAAGAGATCACACTTGAGGGCTCACGCCGTTGGGCAGCACTTCAAAACATATCTGAGAGTGAGCGTAAAGAAAAATATCCATCGTTGGAAGAGGTCATGCCAGAGGCTTATCAAGATCTGTTTGACATTCAAAATCATTTGGAGAGCTATTTTAAAGATATGCAAGATATTGAGTTTACTATTCAAGATGGTAAGCTATGGATGTTGCAAACTCGTAGTGGTAAACGTACTGGTGGAGCAATGGTACGTATGGCCATTGAGATGTTGGAAGATGGTATTTTAGATGAAAAAGGTGCAGTATTGCGTGTTGAACCAAACAAGCTCGACGAACTTCTTCACCCAGTATTCGATAAAAC
>JAVVZN010000140.1:0-4706 GCA_036650555.1 Rikenellaceae bacterium | reverse complement strand
GGTATGTTGGTGGTGTCGAGTTTTATGGCTTTCGACAAATCTTCATACGAATTTTCATAATTTTTCATCTGGAAATTTAGCATACCACGACGCAAAAAACCCGATGGATCATAGCTATTGATCTTTACTGCACGATCGTAGTTTGCAAAAGCATTCACAGTGTCTTTTAACATTAGATAGCATGTGCCACGATTGACATAGGCATCAACATTATTTGGACGACGACGTATGAAATGATTGAAATCAGCAATTGCCTTATCGAATTGCTGACTGAGGAAATATGTCACCCCACGACTATAATATATTCCTTCTTGATCAGGACGGATGTCGATGGCTTTCTCAAAATCGCTCAACGCATCGTCGTAGTTACCTATGAACGAGCGTGTTATAGCACGGTAATGATACGCCATAGTAAACACAGAATTTATCCCTACCGCAATAGAGAAATCTTTCTCTGCACCGATAAGGTCGCCAAGGTTATATTTTGCTATGCCACGAAGAAAATAAGCATCGGTTGATGCAGTGTCGGCACGCAGCAAAACATTAAGAACGTCGATAGCACTCTTGTATTTCTCTTCCACAATCAATTCTTGACCTACGTAGTAGACATATTGACGATTGATTTGCGAGAAAGATGAGTAACTTTGCAATACAAGTAATAATGCTATTATATATTTTACTATTTTCTGCATCATTTGGAGGTCTATTGATTTGTATGTATCACAACGTCACGTCCGTAAGTATTGAATATTTCGACTAGCGGATCTATATATTTTTCTTTTATCTTGCCATTAGCAGGCTCACCGCCTAAACAGATGACCTCGTATTTTGTTTTTAGCGCAAACTCATTTATCAGACCTTTTGAAAAACGTAACCCTTCTGTTGAATGAAGTTTATGACCTGTGTAATTTTCAAAGTAGGTGTTGTCTTCCGATACTAGATCTAGGAGAGGAATGAGTTCAATACCATTTTTGTTGGCGAAATCGTGCAACTCATTTAGCTGCCCATAGGTTAAACCACCATTTGCCAACTCCACAAAAGGATTCACCGAGCTGATAAGCTCACTCATAACCGACACACCTGTGGTTGAGATGAGTTTTAGGTAGATGATAAACTTATTGTTCATGGCGGCACTGCTGATATGTTTTTTAAGAGTTTCAACATTCATGTGGTTTTCGGTAATATCTACAACCTCAAATGTGCCTTGCGCACCCGAAGTTTCACATAATGAAGAGGCTTGAATGTAGAGCGACTTCTGACCAAAGATACGTTGGAAGAAAGATTGATTCTCAACTATTATTTTGCGTAACGCTTGATAAGCCCATGCCATAGATTTTGCCGACATATATTGAATATCAACACTGTTTTTGTAGACCTTGATGCAATAGGCATCGGTGATGGTGCGATCAACACCAACTATCATGCTCACCTTCTCAATATTAATGTTGTAAGCACCTTTAGAACGCGCAATCTTAACATCGGGAGAACCTTTACTTTTAAGAAGCTCCGACACGCGCGTGCAGAACATAGCATTTTCACCTTGAGCCGAGCTACTGTAAATAGTGATCTCTCTGGCAAGGTCAAAATTAGACAATTTACCATTGCTACGCACAGAGGCAGATGATTTTTTTTGGAATAATGCAGTTTTTTGCAACTCTCCGGCATATATATTGGTGCTATAAACAACTGCAAAAGCAGCAATCAAACACAATATCGCTTTATAATACTTTATTTTTACCATGACAATTATAATTTACAATTCACTACCGGATACCGCTTTATAAACTCATTTGAACCAAATATCATAACGTAAAGCAGCGAAAACATAATTTACAAAGATAATATTTTTTATGAAACTCAAAGCCCAATTTTCAAATAAATTCTTAAAATTTGTCATTTTTTTCTACTTTTGTATATTAAAAACTATATATTAAGTATTTTGTATTTTTAGAAGCTGTTTTAATATATATTATAATAGTAATTTTGCAAGATAAGTGCATCACGACAACACATAACACGTAGTAACTATGGATAATAAATTAGTAATCATACCTACCTACAACGAAAAAGAGAATATAGAGGCGATAATTAGAAAAGTTATGTCGCTTGATGGTGATTTTGAAGTGCTTGTTATCGACGACAATTCTCCCGACGGAACTGCTGATATTGTAAAAAAATTACAAACAGAATTTCTAGATAAGCTCCATATCATAGGACGCAGTGGAAAACAAGGACTCGCAACGGCATATATATGCGGATTCCACTGGGCAATAGAAAATAATTACGACTATATTTTTGAGATGGATGCCGACTTCTCGCATAATCCCGATGATCTTATAAAGCTATATGAGCGTGCGAAAAATGGTTATGACGTGGTGATAGGTTCGCGTTATGTGTGTGGAGTGAATGTTGTGAACTGGCCTATTGGCAGGGTTATAATGTCGTATTACGCATCGGTGTATGTTCGCACTATCACTGGCATGCCTGTGAACGATTCAACAGCTGGATTTATGTGTTACTCACGTAAAGCACTAGAAGGCATGGGAATAGACAAAATAAGAATGAAAGGATATGGCTTTCAGATTGAGATGAAATATCGCAGTTGGAAGAGAGGTTTTAAACTTAGCGAAGTGTCGATCATCTTCACCGACAGAACAAAAGGGGTGTCGAAGATGAGTAGCGGAATATTCGGCGAGGCATTTTGGGGAGTATTAGCATTACGGTTGAGAGGAGTAAAATAATGCGTATATTGATTAAAAATGGCACTATCGTAAACGAAGGCGTTTCGGTGGCAGGTTATCTTACAATAAAAGATGACAAAATAGAGAAAGTGGCGGCGGAAGAGTTTACAGAACAAATCTCTGAGGCATCGTTCGATAAAATAATAGATGCCAATGGCGGATATATAATGCCTGGAATTATTGATGATCAAGTGCATTTCCGTCAGCCTGGAGCAGAGCACAAAGGCACGATAAAGAGCGAGTCGCGCGCAGGGCTGGCAGGCGGTGTGACCTCCTACATGGAGATGCCAAACACAAAACCTCCAACCGTAACCTTAGAGCTACTCGAAGAGAAAAACAAAATTGCTAAGTCAGACTCTTATGCTAACTACTCATTTTATATAGGTGCAACAAACCACAACATAGATGTGATAGAGAGCGTTGATCCCACTCAGGTTTGCGGTGTGAAAGTTTTTATGGGCAGCTCCACTGGCAACATGCTTGTGGACAACAAACAAGCATTGATTGATATTTTCAGTCACAGCAAGATTCTTGTTGCCACCCATTGCGAAAGTGAGAGCATAATTCAAGCAAACCTTGCCAAATACAAAGCCATCTATGGAGAGAACATACCTATCGCGCTGCATCCAGTGATACGCAGTGCAGAGGCATGTTATGAGAGCTCATCAGAGGCAGTGGAGCTCGCCACCAAATATGGAACGCGCCTACACGTGCTTCACATAAGCAGTAAAAAAGAGATGGAACTTTTCAGCGACAAACAACTCTCCGATAGCAAACTTATCACCTCTGAGGTATGCGTGCATCATCTATTTTTCGACGACACCTTCTACCCTGCAAAAGGTAACTTTATAAAATGGAACCCTGCAATAAAAAGCAGCGAAGATCGCCTTGCACTACTTGAATCATTAAGAAAAGGCAAGATTGATGTGGTGGCAACAGACCATGCACCACACACCTTGGAAGAGAAAAGCAATCCATATCTCACTGCACCATCTGGTGGTCCATTGCTATCACACTCATTAGTTGCAATGCTTGAACTATCGGCACGCGGTGAGTTTGGCGTGGAGTTAGTGGTGGAGAAGATGGCACACGCACCTGCAAAACTCTACAAAGTGCATAAACGCGGTTTTCTACGCGAAGGTTATTTTGCCGATATTGTGATAGTAAACAAAACGCAATGGCAAGTTACAAAAGAGAATATATTGTACAAATGCGGATGGTCGCCTTTTGAGGGAGACAGCTTCTCTCACGCAGTGTCATACACCATATTAGGTGGAAAAATGGCATACGAAAACGGAACTATAAACGAGCAGATAAGAGGGTCAAAACTAACATTCGACAGATAATAAGATGAAACTTACAGATTTAAAATTGATCACCAACACTCATAAATCATTACATATTGAGACATACGGCTGCCAGATGAACACTGTGGATAGCGAACTTGTGGTTTCAATAATGAAAGATCACGGCTACTCATATTGTGATAGATCTGAAGATGCAGACATAATTCTTATCAACACCTGTTCCATACGCGACAATGCCGAGCAGAGAATCTGGGGGCGTTTGAATGAACTAAAAGGGATGAAACGCAAACGTCGTGGTATTATCGTGGGAGTGATAGGCTGCATGGCTGAAAGGTTGATATTGTGGTTGGACCCGATGGCTACCGCTCTCTTCCTCAACTAGTAGCTGCTGCCACCAAAGGCCAGCGCGGAGTGAATGTGCTCCTTTCGGGAGAAGAAACTTATGGTGAAATATCACCTGTAAGGTTAGATGAAAATGGCATTTCGGCTTATGTTGCAATTATGCGTGGCTGCAACAACATGTGCTCATATTGTGTGGTGCCCTACACACGTGGTAAAGAACGTAGCCGTAGTCCTCACACCATATTAGATGAGGTACGTGAACTTATTACCGATGGCTATAAAGAGGTTTATCTACTCGGTCAGAATGTTAATTCAT
>JAVVZN010000139.1:0-4731 GCA_036650555.1 Rikenellaceae bacterium | reverse complement strand
AATCTCAAAGGTTAAATGGCTTATGGGTAGTCATTTTATAACTATCGACAGCACACGTATTGATGTTGATAGGTTTATGCTCAGATCTGGCGACCAAAAGATTGATATTGATGGTGTGTTCTCGCAAAACGAAACAGACACCCTATCAGTAAACATCAGCAAGGTAAATCTAGATGGCTTTTCTACATTTGTAAAATCATTAGGTTATAATATAAATGGAAATTTGAATGGCAATATCAAATTGATAAAACAAGATATTTTCCACACCATAGCCACAGATCTATCCATTCAGCAGATAAAAATAAACCAGTACGACATACCCAATATATATTTAAAAAGCGTTACAAAGAATAAATCAACGGTTGAGTATCAACTTTCAACACCACACAACAAACTTATCTCTGCACTCTTCGACTACTCAACAAAAAAACTGAACGCCTCAGTTAAGATAAAAGATGTAGACCTACAACCACTCACACCTATCATGTCGGTGATTGGAACAAATTGCGGTGGATATGCCGACATTGATGTTGATATTGATAACATGAAACGTCCGCTTAATATAAACGGACGCGTAGAGATAAAAGACTTTGGAACCACAATAAGTTTTACTGGCGTACATTACAAGATAAATGGAAATGTAACAATAAAAGACAACGTCTACACTCTTAATTCAGGCATGGTGACAGACCCCGACGGAATCAGCGCTCCTTTCACAGCGTCACTAAATGGAGGAGATCGCTATGCAAAAGTACGCTACAAGATTGGAGTCAAACCAAATGCGTTGTTATGTTTGAACACCACCCTTGAAAACAATGCTCTATTCTATGGTAACATACATGCCACAGGAGCGTTGGAGGTGGTTGGACACGGCAATAATGTTACAATGACAATTGCAGCCTCTGCTGTGAACAACTCCAAATTCTACATGCCACTATCAGATAAATCAACTATCAGTGAGGCCGACTTCATCACATTTGTAAAACACGACACCCTAGATAAATACACACCTCGCGATCTTATCAACATAAAACGTAAAGAACGTAGAGCCTCAAACGCGTTATTTACGCTAGACATAACAGCACGTGTGAGCTCTGACACAGAGGTGCAGCTAGTGATCGACCCAACCCTTGGCGACATCATAAAAGCACGCGGCAATGGTGAGCTGACAATGCACATAGTGCCAGCAAGAGATATATTTTCTATCGTAGGTGGCTACGAGATAACCGATGGAAACTACCTATTCACCCTGCCCAATTTCAAGCTGCTGAACAAATATTTCACCATAAAACCAGGCAGCACAATCAACTGGACAGGCAATCCTCTCTCAGCAAACCTCAATGTCACTGCCGTATATAAAACCAAAACCTCACTTGCACCTCTGCTAGGCTCACTACCTCAATATAGCCGTAGGGTTGATGTGAATTGCAACCTATCGCTAAGTGGTCAGCTGCTAAAACCCGATATAACTCTAGGAATAACAGTGCCTGATGCCGACCCCGAAACCTCTGGGCTTATCACCACGGCATTAAACACCGAAGAGGCTGTTTCGAAGCAGATTTTCTGGCTTTTGTTCTCAAATAGCTTCTATGCCGACGCCTCGCAAGCAGGCACAAACGTAACAGTTGGGATGATGGGAACCGCAGGAGCAGTGACTGGCATAGAATTTCTCTCTAACCAAATCAGCAATTGGATCTCTACCGACAAATTCAACTTAGGGTTCAACTATCGCCCACGCAGTGAGATGTCGTCGGATGAGGTGGAGTTGAATTTCTCCGCACCACTGTTTAAAAACAGATTAATATTGGAGGCAGAGGGCAACTACGATTTCAAAAACAACAATGCCTACACCACACAAAACGTAAAAGCACTATCAGGCAATTTCTATGTGACCTACATACTAGACAAAGCTGGCAACATACGCGCCAAAGCTTTCACTCGCCAAATAAACACCTTCGATGAGAATCAAGGGCTGCAAGAGAGTGGCGTTGGTGTCTACTACAAAGAAGATTTCAATAAGATCAATGAGCTAGGCGCAAAATATAGAAAGAACAGAGAATTGAATAGATATATCCGACAACAAAAAGATTCCCTAAAAAGCGCAAATCCACAGAAGAGCGATAAATAATCGCCCCTTAAAAACCACATAAATATTTAATTTACGGTAAATTAACCGCTGAAGTATTTGGAAATATCTGCAAGAATTGTTATCTTTACATATAAATTCTTGCAGATATTGTTATGTATACTCGCCCCAAAACCCACATTGAGCCCACACTATTCAATACGCTCTCTGATCAACTAAATCAGAAACACCCACTGTACATTTTATCCCACAAGCTTGATTGGCAGCTTTTTGAGGTTAATTTTGCATCCCTTTACTGTTCCAATAATGGTCGCCCTTGCAAACCGATTCGCTTGATGTGTGGTTTGCTAATTTTGAAACATCTTCGCAACCTTTCCGACGAATCTGTTATTGAGCAATGGAGCGAGAATGCTTATTACCAATACTTTTGTGGCTATGATGTGTTCACTCCTTGCTTTCCATGCAACGCTAGCGAATTGGTTCATTTCCGCAATCGAATTGGAACAGAAGGTGTTGAGTTGATACTTAAAGAGAGCATACGCATAAATGATGATGATCACGATAACGCACCGACGATAGCTTTGGCTCTTGATTGAAAATTTGTTTTTGGAGGTAATAAAAACAGCCGATGTGAAAATTGAAAATTCATATCGGCTGGGATTTGGTTTTTAAGGGACGACTAGATATTCTTGCCCCTAGATGTGTCTTAATCCTAAAAATAAAACACCAAAATCCACTTTTTGGTGTAGATTTTGGTGCAGATTTTGGCGCAGCTTGCATAACTTGCTGATTATCAGCATTGTTTGCGGAGAGAGGGGGATTCGAACCCCCGGTACAGATAACTCCGTACGTCAGTTTAGCAAACTGGTGGTTTCAGCCACTCACCCATCTCTCCTTACCTTACTGAGCGACAAAGATAGTGCTTTTTTTACTTTTTCCAAACTGTTTATTGCTAATTTTTCAATTTATTATATCAATACACAATAAATCAAATAATTAGACATGGAAAATATAAGGCGATTAGAATATAAATCTAGAACTTATCTCTTCGTAATTGTAAACTCGGTGGATAATGTCGGCAAATATTTCAGCTACTGACAACACTTTGAATTTAGATGTGTCTTTGGTGTAGTCTAACGGAATTGTGTCGCTTACTATCACCTCACATAGAGCAGAACTATTTATTCTGTCGTATGCAGGACCTGAAAGAATAGGATGTGTCACCGCAGCTCTTACGCTTTTTGCACCTTTTGCCATCATCATGTCGGCTGCTTTGGTTATTGTGCCAGCAGTGTCAATCATGTCGTCTAAGATTATCACGTTTTTACCCTCAACATCACCTATCACTGTCATGCTTCCTACTACGTTTGCCTTTTCACGCTGCTTGTGGCTTATCACCATTGGAGCATTTAGGTAACGAGAATATGCGTTGGCACGTTTTGCGCCACCCATATCTGGAGCTGCAACAACTAAATCCTCTATTCCCAAGCTTTTTATGTAGGGAACGAAAATGCCACTAGCATATAGATGATCTACTGGGATATTGAAAAATCCTTGAATCTGATCAGCATGAAGATCCATAGTCATGATCCGCTCAACGCCTGCCACCGACAACATATCGGCAACCATTTTCGCAGCTATCGACACACGAGGACGATCTTTTCGATCTTGACGTGCCCAACCGAAATAAGGCATTACGGCAATAATCTTATGCGCTGATGCACGCTTTGCTGCATCAATCATCATTAATAATTCAAATAAATTATCTACTGGTGGGAATGTTGATTGAATGAGGAACACTGTACATCCACGAATACTTTCGTTGAAAGCAGGTTGAAATTCACCATCGCTGAACTCTAAAACTGTTGAGTCGCCTAATTCAGCTCCAAAAGATTTAGCAATATTTTCTGCTAGATAACGTGATCCACGTCCTGAAAAGAATTTTATTGTGTGCATTATAAATGATTATATATAGATAAACTGATGATAATATTTCTATTTTCTAGGGAATAAATGCTTTGCAAAGGTAGTGTATATTTTTTCTTTTATGTCAATAATTTAAATATTTTTATTTGCCGCATCTTTCAGATCTCCTATGAAGTTTATCACCTCCTCTCTACCTATCCTACTCTCGGATGAGGTAACAAACATTTCAGGCAGACTATCCCACTCTTTCTTCATCACACGTTTGTAGAGTGCCACCGACGATGCAACTTTATTTACCGACAATTTATCAGCCTTTGTGAATATTATTCCAAACGGTATTTTCATTCCATCAAGATAACGTAGAAACTGCATGTCGTTTGTGAGCGGCTCATGACGCACATCAATAAGCACAAACACGTAATATAGGTTTTGTGCATTTTCAATGTAGTCAGTTATGATCTTTGCAAATTCACTACGATTTGATTTTGAGGTTTTTGCATAGCCATAGCCAGGCAGATCAACAAGAAACCAATCATCGTTTATCTCAAAATGATTTATCAAGCGTGTTTTGCCGGGGGTAGACGACACTTTCGCCAAAGACTGTATGCCACAAAGCATATTTATCAACGACGATTTACCGACATTTGAACGCCCTATCAACGCAAACTCACGCTTTTCGCCTTTTGGACACTGTTCAGCTTTACTGTTGCTACATATAA
>JAVVZN010000138.1:0-4758 GCA_036650555.1 Rikenellaceae bacterium | reverse complement strand
ATATGCGGAATCTCTTTTGATTTGCCGCCTCTGTATTTAATAAGTGGCTTCATATTATTTTAATTTTGGGTTATATTCAACCATGTTTTCTTGTACTACATTTAGAACTCTATTGGCGTTATTTTCGCCTTTTACAACAATATACACTTGGTCGGCAAGCCAAAGAGTAAGCAGTTCTTCTTGGTCAGCCTTAAGTATTTCAGCAAGTTTAACGACCTGTTCACGTTTGGCACGGCGGTCGCCTCGTTCAATTTTGCTATATAGTCCTGTATCTATTTCGAGAGCAGCCGACATCTGTCGTTGCAACAAATTACTTTGCTCTCGTAACTGTTTTATTTTATTAGCGAACATCATTTTAGTAATCTTTTGACTTGACAACTTTTGTACAAAAGTACAATAATCTTTTGAGGTACGGTAATATTTGAATAAAAAAGTTTTCTTGTGTTGGCGTTTTTATAAAGCTACCGTGTGCTTGGCGAGTTATTAGTCCGGAAGTTAGGACGTGAACAATTTGCTTATCTGCGGTGCTTTCAAATATTTGCAGACGTTTTACAGTTTCAATATACTTGGCACGGTCGAACTGTGCGGGCAGGTATTGAAACGATTGTCTGTCAGGATGGTTTGATAAACATAAAGGCACAAAATTATTCGTTGATAAATAATCGTAAATCTGTATTTTATTCTTGTATTTTTAGACAAGCTCTAATAGTTGTAATGCTATTCGAACTGTTTGATTTCTCCGTCCACTGTCAGACGGCACATTAAAGGCACGTTTCCGTTAGGTCTCTCGCTGCCTTTCTTTAGATACATTAAAATTTTGAATGTCGAACGCATAACTCTTTTTTTTGGTTGCAAAATTAGTTTCCTTTGAGTTATTTGTTGATACGCAAATCTATGCAAATTGCTGAATAAGATGTGCTTACCAAACTATTTGCATTTTACGTTTGGTAATGACTTAGTAATTCAACTCTGTCACATATTGGCTTTATAATGCCTTTTGTCAATGCCACTCATAGACAAAAACAGAGCGTAACGACCACTTTTACAGTTGATTCGCTACGCTCTGTTCTTTTTCGCTTTCTGCTGAGTTGTTTATTTTATGTTTGTCCAGTTAAAAATTTCCAAAACCCCTAATATATAAGTAATAAATAAAAGAGTAATGCGATTCTCTAGGTTAGAAACCACGTCCGAACATCTCCCAATATTTAGCTTTCAGTTTGTCCCAAGCATTTGCTGCAACGCCTGCAAAGTCTGCGGTGTATTTTGTTATCAGTTCTTTTGCTTTTTGGTTCTCTCCTTTGTCGATAAGTTTTTTCGCCTCATTTTCTAAAGAGGCTTGTTCTGCAAACATCTTGTTTTCCAGACGCATTATCTCCGCCTCTTGAATGTTTCGCGATTTGCCCCATGCCACTTGTGCCAGACGGTTTGTTTCGCGGAAATTCCATAGAGCAGCATCGGAACGATAGCGTTTTTGTCCGCATACACCAAAGTTGTCGGGTAGAGAAAGTGTTCCAGAGTAGATAGGAATACGTGGGCTCTGCGATGGGTTGTCGAAGGAAAAATATGCCACTGCGCCTATCTCATCGGGTAGCCACGATCTACATTGCACCACATGTGAGTAGGAACACCAGCACACCGAAACGGTACGATTGAACTCTATTGTGCCTGGTTTTAATGTGTTGATAAGATTACGAAAATCGTTGCTCATCCAGTTGTTTACGATAGGAGATGTGATAGTGTCGCCTTTTACAACCACTTTCAAATTCTGAGTCATATCCCAAGGGGTTCCTTCGTAGGTTTGACGATAGACGTTGATGGCATCGGTGGGCGAAACTTTTTTGTCTGGTTTCACTGAGAAAGGCAATTCTTCTGCGTCGATAGAGAGTTTGAGAGATGGAGCCATCATGTTGAGTACGAAAAAATCGCGTATGGCAAATGGCTTACCAGTTCTTACCACCTTATAGAATTTGAAAGGCTCTTTGCCATCCCAAAAACCTAGCTTCTGAGCTTTTTTCTTCAGATCTTTACTATACATAAAGTAGTCGGCATTGTTGAAATCAACATCAGCGATACGTGGAATATTGGCTGAGATGCCAACATGATCATCTGGCACACGTTGTGCCACCCATAGTGCCGATGGAGTTCCAGCCCCTGAGCCTGTGATTTCAAATTGCCACACCTCATTCGGATCGGCAAAAGTCAAACATTCACCGTTATCGCCGTAGCCATATTCTTCTGCCAGAGATCCGATGAGGCGTATTGCCTGACGGGCTGTTGTGCAGCGTTGAAGAGCAATGCGTTGTAGCTCTTCGATGAGAAATAAGCCCTCCTCGTTGCGCAACTCTTTGCGTCCACCGAATGTTGTTTCTCCTATGGCAAGTTGTTTCTCATTCATACATGGATAACCCACATTGAGATAAGCAAAAGTTTGTGCAACCGATGGTATAGTGCCTTTCACTTTAGTGCCGCGGAAATCGTGAGCCTCTTCGGTTTTTAGTAATCCCCATATTATTGAGTCGCGATGCGATGAATCGAATTTCTTAGCAGGAACAATGGTTGCCCATGAACGATAATTGCCATCGCATGAATGTGATGTCATCGTTGAGCCATCGGTAGAGGCTTTCTTTCCAACTAATAGTGCGGTGCAGCTCTCCGAATAATCTTGCCCTGAGATAGGATCAATCTCTTGTGCAGAGCTATATAGTGAGCAGAATGTTGTGATTAGTAGTAGTAATATTGATTTTTTCATATATTAATTTTATTAAGCAGCTGTATTAATTTCAAAATGAAATTAATACAGCTGCCACGTAAATAGTGCAGTTTGTTTTTATAATACAAATCTAGTGTTTTCGGTTCGGGCGCTATCCATTATTTTTATTAGCTCTGTCACCTTATCAGGAAATTCTGCTGCCAAATTTCTACGTTCCATCTGATCTTGCGATAGGTCGTAGAGTTCGTAACGCATCTTAGATGGGTTCTTGACATTCAAACGAATCAATTTCCAACCATCTTTCAACACAGATTGTTTGCCACCTTGTTCATGAAATTCAAAATAGAGGTATCCGTGCTCTTTTTGCTCACCTTTTCCTGTTAATGTTGGTAGAAATGAGATGCCGTCTACTCCGTAGGGAACTGCCGATTTTGTAATGTCGCATACTGTTGGTAAAAAATCCCAGAACGCTGATACATGATTTGAATAGCTACCTGCGGTGATTACATTTTTCCAATACACAATATATGGAGTGCGCACTCCGCCCTCATAAAGATCGCGTTTTATTCCGCGGTAACCAGCGCTGCTGTTGAAGAAATCGGTGTGTCCTACCTCTCTGTGTGTGCCATTGTCGGAGGTGAACACCACTATCGTGTTGTCGTCAATGCCTTTCTCTTTTAGAAGATCCATCACTCGTTGCACATCTCTGTCAAGACGCGAAATCATCGCTGCAAATGTGGCTTTAGGTTTTGGATCGGCAGCGTAGCCACCACCTTTATAAGGAGTCTCTTCAAACATATCTTCATATATGCCTCTCTCTCCTTTAGGAACGATAAGATCGGCATGAGGAATTGTTGGAGTTAGATATAAAAAGAATGGTTTGTCGCTGTTTGTCTTGATGAAATCGAGAGCTTTATTCATTATAAGATCATGAGTATATACCTTCTTATCAAGATTTACTTTTTTGTTGTTCTCCCATAGAAAAGGAGGGTAGTAGCGATGCGCGTTTGCTTGACCTAGATAGCCGAAGAAATAATCGAATCCTTGATTAAGAGGATGTCCTTCGCTTTCGGGTGCACCCAATCCCCATTTGCCTATACATGCCGATGTGTAGCCTTTATCTTTTATCACTTCAGCCACTGTCACCTCCTTGTCTTCAACAGAGGAGTCATATCTTTCACCGTTAGGAAGTTGAATCCCAAGATTGCCTCGGATGCTGGCATGTCCGGTGTGCTTGCCTGTCATAAGCACGCAACGTGATGGAGCACTAACTGTTGATCCACTGTAATGTGAGGTGAAGATCATGCCTTGTTTTGCTAATGAGTCGATGCCTGGTGTTTTGATGTAGCGTTGTCCATAGCATCCTAAATCGCCCATTCCCATATCATCTGCCATGATATAGATGATGTTAGGTAGTTTCTCTGCTGTCTGCGCCAAAAGAGTTGTTGGTATTACGGCAGACAATAAAATAGGAAAATAGTTTGGTTTCATTTCAAATATATTAAGTAATGTTGTATAATTAACAAAATAATATGGTGCTATTTGTTTTGTGTTCTGGTTTCTAGTAATAATGAGATCACAAATGTAACAAATTTTCATATCTTTGCAGATGAATTTTAATGATTATTTTAAAAATGCTGATTGTAATATCAATAATGCTATGTGGAGTGGCAATAGGTTATAAGTTACGCAACAAAAAAATGAAACTCATCTCACCTATAATTATGTGGCTTATCTTTCTGCTGCTTTTCTTTTTAGGAGTGAGTGTTGGGAGCAATGCCCAAATCATGGATAACCTCTCAACAATAGGTACTGATGCTGTTGTAATCACTTTTGGAGCTGTTTTGGGTAGCTGTCTTGCCGCGCTACTGATCTATAAATTATTTTTTAAAAGTAATCGTGCTGCGCTAAAAGTAGAACATGAAAGGTAGTCTTATTATTATATCATTTTTTATTGCAGGCGTTATCCTTGCACGCATGGATTTGTTGCACGATTTTTTTTATGCAACCGACTACACCGTCTATGTTCTCTATCTACTCATGTTTTT
>JAVVZN010000137.1:0-4761 GCA_036650555.1 Rikenellaceae bacterium | reverse complement strand
CAACAGCACTACTTGCAAATCCTATAACATGGGTTGTTGTTGGCATTGTGGCACTAATTGCGGCTGTGGTGATATGTTGGCAGAAATTTGCCGAGTTCCGTGCTGGTGTATTAACTGCATGGGATGTGATCAAGGGTTTTGGGATTGCCATATTTGATGGTGTTACCGCACCATTTAGAATCGCGATAGAAACAATAGGTGGAGTTGTAAAAGCACTAAAGGCGTTGATGTCAGGTGATTTTAGTGGGGCATGGAGTGCCATTAAAGAGAGTCTGTCAAAGGATATGGATATTGCATTAAAGCCCTACAAAACAATCTTCAACACTGTATCATCAACAAAAGAGAGCTACAATGGACACTTGAAAAATGAGAGAGCTAAAGATAAAACACCTAAGAAAGATAATCCTAAGAGAGATAATCCTAAGAATCTCACACCATCACCCATAGGATTGCCTATTTTTCAACCTACTACGCAAAATGAGTTGCAAAACAAAGATAATAATCCTCGTGGATCCACACCATATCACCCTTCTTTTACGATAGAAGGTTACAACAGCAACCAAACCTCTTCAGCTATCATTAATAAAAATAGTGTCATTGACTCCAAAAAAATCGACAATACAACCACTGATATTGAACAGTTAAGCAATCGCAGCAACCAAACAGTAAAAGTAGATTATGCCCCGGTAATAAACATCTCGGCCGAAATGACACGAAAGAGCAAAGACGATCTAATGGCAACACTGAAAAATCATGCTGCCGAGATAACACGTATAGTAAAAGAGGAGATGAGAAAAGACGATAGAACAACATACAGCTATGGAGTATCTTAAATTAGGAGAATTAAAATTAAAGATGCAGGAAGGGGTAATCTCTTTTAACGAAAAAATAGGTTACTCTTATGCTAAACACGAGATATTAGAGGGCAAACCTGTGTTGCAAGCCACTGGAGAAGAACTTTCGGAAATATCATTACAAGTGTCACTATACGCCTATTTAGGCGATGATATACCTGCAATTATGACACAGTTAGATAAGATGTGTTTTTCTGGAGAGCCGCAAAAACTAATCTTTGCAAATGGTGTGTTTAAAGGAGATTATTGTATAATAAGCAGGGACACCACAATTAATCGCACCGATGGTATAGGTAATATTTTGAGTAGTACGTTTAGCTTGTCGCTACTAGAATACGCAAACAGAGTGCTTATAAATACAAGAAATTGTGAACGCAAATCACAGTCAGAAAATAGTAATCGTAAAGTAGTTGTAAAATGAAAGTAACTCATGCAAAATATGGAGATCGTTGGGATTTGATAGCATATGACATATTAGGTGATGCCTCTATGGCAGCGGAGTTGATGGCAGCCAACGGAAGATTAGTTGAAACTGATACTCCAATAGCTGAAGGCACTGAGATAGTAATTCCCGATGTCTACACCAAAGAGAATAAAATAACAAAAATTGCTGCACCATGGAGGCTTTAAAACCGAAAGTTATAATCATGTACGAAGGAAAAGATGTGTCGGGTGATTTTCGTCCTATAATCAAAGATATAACATTTCGTGACTATCTCGACGGTAAAGCATCTGAAATTTCCATGTCACTTTCAAATAAATTTGGTTATTTTTTTGGCGATTGGTATCCTCAAATTGACGATAGAATAGATGTTATGATGGGTTATGAGGGTAGTGGGCTTCTTGATGCCGGAACATTTTTCGTTGATGAAACTGATATGTATGGTAGTCGCAGCGGTGATGATTTTTCACTCCGTGCCATGAGCATACAATCTTCTGCGTTAAACTCGGCATCACACAAAATATGTTATAGTAACAAACCGATAGCAGATATAGCAACCACTATTGCCGACTCATTGGGTTGCTCCATTACAGGCGAGTTGTCAGGCACATTCTCAGGAGTGCAAACCGAAACAAACTTAGCCTTTTTAAATCGTATAGCCAAAGAGCACGGACGCATATTAAAGATAGACAACGGAGCTATAATATTATATCCAATTAATGATCTAGGTAGTAACAGTTTATTGACAATAAAAAAACAAGATACTCTAAATTATAGAATCTCAGATGTGGCAGCTGGACGAATCTCAAGAGTAATGGTAAAGTGGTGGGATCGTGACAAAAAAAAGATGATAGAGGGCGAATATGATGTAAAAGTTAAAGGTGGTGGTTCTATTGTGGTATGGCAAGAGATTGCTAGCAGTGAAGACGCAACAGAGAGAGCACGTGACATGCTTGCCGAGAGAAATAAAGGCGGTTTGTCATTTGAAATAGAAATGCTTGGTGACACAAGACTTCGTGCTGGAGTTTCGATAGAGGCTAGTGGATTTGGTCGTTTTGACACCACTTATTACATTAGCGAGGCTTGCCATCAAATAACTAACAATGCAGGATATATTACTCGCATTACATTAAATAAGAATAGATAACATGATAGAAATAGGCATAGTAACAAGCCATAAAGATGGTAAGATAGTAGTAAAATTTGAACATTTAGGCACCTTAGCAGAGTGCGATGTTTTGCAAACTACAACTGGTGATAACACCATTTTTATTCTTCCTACCATAAATACTCAAGTCGTATGTTGGATAGAAAACGGTAAAAATATAGCACTAGGTGCGTTATTTTCTCGGGCAGAGCCTCCTCCTAAAGAGAAATCTGATTTATTAGTAAAGTGCGGCGATATGCAGTGCACAATAGTAAACAATAAGATGCAATTAAAAAACTCTTCAAGTGATTTCAAAACCATTTTAAATGATATTTTAAATGTAATTAAGAATATTACGGTATCAACACCAACAGGAACAAGCGGCACACCACTGCCGCCCACAATTATATCAATAGAACAATGTAGCACTAAAATAAACAATCTTTTAAAGTAGACAGATGAAAGACATATTTATCCCAAATGATGCAGAGCAAATATTGTCAGACACTATTGCTCTATACCAATCTAAAACAGATACTGCGTTAAATCCAGCAGATGCAGAGCGGATAATAATAGATTGTATTGCATACCGTGAAACACTATTACGAGGGAGTGTAGAATATTTAATGCGTCAGAATTTTGTGCAATACGCAGAAGGTGAACATCTAAATAATTGGGGCGAATTATTTGCCATACCTCGTTTAAACGGAGAGCTAGACAATGATTATCGTAAGCGTATTTTAAATAGTAGTCACGCATCAATAGGTACTGTGGCTGCATACAGAAATCGTATACTATCCGTACAAGGTGTATCTGATATATTAATTGAACGTAAATACGACGACAACACTCTACAACCGGGTGTGGTGCGTCTAACCCCAATAATGTCATCATATACTAGTGGTATGACACCCATAGGCGTAACTCACACAGCTGAGTTAGAACAACGAATAAACGAGAATATCAATATAGATGATTTTGGCGTTATAGGTGCTATATTTCAGTACAGAAGTGCACAACCAATAGCACTTAGTGGGGTGATTTCCGCTCGCTCAATAATAGGCTATGATAATAATATATTACAAGCAAATATCAATACTAAAGCATCAAAGTACTTCGCTGATTTATCACTTAAATTTGATCATAATTTTAGTATTTACGATCTCGAAAGAGCAATTGAAACGGCTGAAGGCGCATTGAGCATAGATATAATAGACTTTCCCAACATACCAACTAAAAATCCCGGAGAGTTCTACACTAAAGGAGTCATAACAATCACAATACATTAATTTTATCATGATACTAATACCTCAAAGCATACAAGCCCCAAACACGATAGCCATAGATGAAACATTTGCCGAAAGGTTAAAATCAATAGGAGTGAATCAATTATTGATTGACCTAACAAACGAACGAGATATTAAAAAATTAAGCCTATACCTACAACAATTTGGCATTCCCATAGAGCTGCTACCAAACAAGATGAACGATCTCCAATTTCGCTCGCTCCTACAAAATGTATTACACATTTATCGTCTATCAGGCACAATAAAATCAATCTCAATGCTAGCATCAGCCATAGGAGCCACAAAAATAGAGATAATAAAGAACGCATTCATCCTATGCCACAACCGACAATCCTACCACAACCGCAGTTACCAGCACAACAAAGGCAAAAACTATAAACATTTCGCCATCTCAATGAAAATACAAGGTATACCCACCTCATTACAACCTTCTTTCACCTCCACCTTAACTCAGCTATTTTATCTCTTTGAACCAATAAATATTTATCTTGAATCGATAACACACATATAACATCAAGTTGCACATATAACATCAAGTTCTCCGCCCCAAGTAAAAACCTCAATCTCCACCTTATCCTAGTAAAAATAATTCCAAACACCCCCCAATTTAAAACAAAGTAAAAACAATTTTCTTGAATCACCAAAAATCAAAAGTGCCCTAAATCCAATTTCAGGGCACTTTTCTCAACTCAACTGCAAAATTTAAAATCAAATATTTCTCAACTCAACTGCAAAAATTCTCAACTCAACTGCAAACGAATAACTGTTACTATTATCCATGTAGGACTTACATAAGCAAATGAATTTTGAATTGCTAACAGATCAAGTTTTATGGATGATAGCCAACCATAATGATACGTAAGATATACGATTGCGCCAATTAACAACAGCCCTACACCTATTATTGCTAAGTACATTAATCTGTCTTCGCGTTTTTTACGTGCCTCAACCTCTTTATATATGGAAGTCATCACAATATCGGAGAAATTGCTAGGTAGTTTAATACTATTA
>JAVVZN010000136.1:0-4763 GCA_036650555.1 Rikenellaceae bacterium | reverse complement strand
ATGCCTTCTTCGGATCTGGATGAGTTTCGATAAATAAACCATCTGCTCCTACCGCAATTGCAGCTCTAGCAATAGTTTCGATAAGATCTGGACGTCCACCGGTAACTCCCGCCATTTGATTGGGTTGTTGAAGAGAGTGAGTGACATCCATCACCACCGGGCAACCATTATTTTTCATTGTTGGTATGCCACGAAAATCTACCACCAAATCTTGATAACCGAATGTGGTGCCACGCTCGGTGAGCATGATGCCTTTCGCCCCTGCCTTATCAAGTTTTTCAAATACAAATTGCATAGCCTCAGGAGATAAAAATTGACCTTTCTTAACGTTTACAACTTTGCCTGTGGCAGCAGCTGCAAGTAAAATATCGGTTTGACGACAGAGGAAAGCAGGTATCTGAAGAATATCAACATATTCGGCAGCTATGGTTGCCTCGTCGGCAGAATGTACATCGGTGACAGTGGGAACACCTAACGTGTTGCCAACTTTTTGTAGTAGCTCCAACCCTAGTTGATCGCCAATGCCGCAGAACGACGACACACTCGAACGGTTGGCTTTACGATATGAAGCCTTAAACACATAAGGAATATTGTATTTGGCACATATCTCTTTGCACGTTCCTGCAACATCCATTATGAGCTGCTCGCTTTCAATAACACATGGACCAGCTAATAGAAAAAAATTATCACTATTGGCGTTTGAAATATTTGGCAGTAAATTTAAAAGATCTGATGTTTTCATATTTTATTATATTTTTATAACGTTTTATTTGTCGTCACCCCACAACTTCTGCATGTATCGCTTTATATCAAGCTCTTTAGGATTCTCACCACATTGATAGAAACGCTCTGAGGTAAGCCCATCAGGTAAGAATTGTTGTTTTATAAAATGATTTTTATAGTCGTGAGCATATTTGTAGTCTTTACCATAGTTCAACTCTTTTAGCAAAGCGGTTGGGGCATTCCTAAGATGCAGAGGCACTGGACGATCGTTGGTGTCGCCGCGCACCTGATCTAAAGCAGCGTTTATCGCCATGTAGGCTGAATTACTCTTCTGACTAGTGGCGAGGTAGATTGTGGTCTCAGCAAGCGGTATGCGTCCTTCGGGCATGCCAATATTTGAAACGGCATCAAAACACGCATTAGCAAGCAGTAGAGCGTTTGGATTTGCCAGTCCTATATCTTCCGACGCCGAAATCACCAAACGACGTGCAATAAACTTAGGATCTTCGCCAGCTGCTATCATACGTGCTAAATAATATATGGCAGCATCGGGATCACTGCCACGTATAGATTTTATAAATGCAGATATGGTGTCGTAGTGCATCTCCCCTCCTTTGTCGTAGGCAGTAGGATTCTCTTTTAATGTTTCAGTTACTATTTGATCATTGATAACTATTTTACCATCAGCATTACATTGTGATGACACCACTATCTCCAATATATTGAGCAGTTTACGAGCATCGCCTCCGCTGTATTTGAATATGGCAGATGTTTGCTCAACCAATATATCCAACCCTTTTAATATAGTGTCGGAAGATATGGCACGTTTTAGTAGCATGTTGAGTTCTTCACTCAACATAGGTTTTAATGTGTAGACTTGCATACGTGAGAGCAGAGGACGGATAACTTCAAAAGATGGATTTTCCGTGGTGGCTCCGATGAGGGTGACCACTCCTTTTTCTACTGCTCCTAGCAATGAGTCTTGCTGTGATTTTGAGAAACGATGGATCTCATCAATGAATAAAATAGGTGGTGGAGTTTCAAAAAAGCGACTACTCTTCGCCTTCTCAATGGCATCACGCACATCTTTCACTCCAGAAGATATGGCGCTTAAAGTAATTATTTCGCGCCCTGTTTCATTGGCAACAATCTGAGCAAGAGTGGTTTTTCCAACACCTGGAGGACCCCATAATATAAACGAAGGAACATTTTTAGACTCCAAAAATCGCTGAAAAATTGCACCCTTACCAGTAAGGTGGGTTTGTCCTATATATTGGTCTAAACATGTTGGACGCATTCGTTCTGCCAATGGAATTGCCATATAAATAATGTTAATCGTTATTTCACATTACAAAGTTATAAAAATATACTATATTTGTGTTATCAAACACACACAAAATGAAAATTGTAGGGATATTATCCGACACACATGGCACATTCGACGAAAAATTAAGCAACTTCTTTTCCGACGTTGATATACTACTTCATGCTGGAGATATTGGAGGTTTAAACGTTGCTGATCAAATTGCTGCTGCGCATCCTTTAGAGGCTGTATATGGTAATATCGACGACCATAGAGTAAGAATTGTATATCCTGAATACAGACTGGTAACAATTGAAAATGTTAAAATATTAATCACGCATATTGGTGGTTATCCAGCTCACTACTACTCTTCTTTTCTAGAAATTATAAAAAAGCACCGTCCACAGATTGTTATATGCGGTCATTCTCACATTCTGAAAGTAATGTACGACAAAACAAACGACCATCTTCATATCAATCCAGGTGCTGCTGGAGTAATGGGGTTTCATAGAGTGCGTACAGCGATACGTTTAAAAATAGATGGCTCCAGAATTTATGACTTAGAGGTTGGTGAATGGAAAAGAGGTTAAACCATATAATATTATTTTTTATCGCACTTTTAGGTTTTGTATTTGCAAATGGTTCATCGTTTGCCCAAATACGCGACACCTCCCTTACAAAAGTTCCGATACATCTGCCCGATAGGCTCTATAAAGAAATATCGAGAGAAGATGTAATGCCAATAGATTCAATAAATAAAAAGAATAATAAATTCGTATCGTTTATAATCAGCACATTCTACAATAAAGCGACAATAGCCGAGAACCCTAATCTAAATCCCGACACATTAATTGATGTCTACAATGGCATGCGTATTGATACCATATATTATTTTCGCGAGCAACTTGGGAGAACATCAGATGCTGCAAACAACTTCAATAAGTTTGCAACAAATATTGGACGTGCACTACACATCACCACAAAAGAGAAAATTATTGCACGCAATTTATTATTCAAGCAAGGCGACATATTCAATGACGAAAAGATGGAACTATCTGAGTATATGCTTCGTGAAACTGGTTACCTAACCGATGCTAAGATAATGCCTGTGGCTCTATCAGACTCCACCGTTGCCATCATCATTATTACCCATGATAAATTGTCAGTTGGGGCGTCGCTCGACTACCGATCAAGATTAGATTCACGTGTGTCGCTCTATGATCGTAACTTCACAGGACGTGGTAATAAACTTGAAATATCAGAATATTTCAATGTGAAAAAGAAAGATCCATTTACTGCACTCGGCATCAACCATGTGTTTACCAATCTATTTGGCACGTTCACCTCACTGAAGACTGAGGCGGCCTACGGCGAAGATCGCTACATGATCAATGTAGCTTTAAATCGTGATTTTGTGGAAACGGGCGACTTTGCCGGTGGTATTGGCTATACACGTAAGAAATGGATGGAGAACTATGCCATAATCGACACTCTCTACCACACTGATCGTGAATATGAATTTGCATGGTTTGGAAAATCGTTTCAAACTGGAGCAATGCACAACCACCTTTACATTACAGCTGGCTACGAACGAACCAAATTTTTTGATCGACCATTCACAACAAAATATTTTAATCCTTACTTTCACGACAGACAAAATATGTTGGCAGCAATAGGGGTTTACAAAGAACGCTTCTACAAAACCAATATGATAAATGGTTTTGGCTACACCGAGGATGTTCCATATGGCTATAAGATTGAAACTATCGGTGGATATTTTTGGGGATCATACAAAAACACATCTTATATTGGATCAAAATTATCAATAGGACACAAACTTAGATTAGGTTATTTCAATGCCTCAGCTGAGGTGAGTGGGTTCTTAGGTGATGCTTACAACTATCACCGCACCATTGCTAAGTTTGATTTATTTTATTTCACCAATCTTATCAGCATGCGAAGAAATTATTATCTCCGTATGTTTCTGCGTCTTGGCTATACAGGCGGTTTTAAAATGCTCTATGGCGAGCGCGAACAAATTGGTTTAAACGGAGTGTATTCAATAAGAGGCATTGGAATGCGTGATAACTATGGTGTGACACGTTCGTATTTATCTCAAGAAAATGTATATTTTGCTCCATGGAAAGTTTTAGGATTTAAATTTGCTCTATTTAGTTATTTAGATATGGGAACGCTAGGCTACGAAACAAATCCTTTTAAAAACAAATACTACGGAACAATAGGTATGGGTGTTCGGTTAAGAAACGACAACTTGATATTCAACACCATAGAGATCAGATTATCAGCAATGTTAAATCGTAACCCAAACGTGACAAACAATTGGCAGAATATTGATACTCCATCAAAACTTAGAGCAGGCAGATTCATTCCTACCTCTCCAAAAATTAGTGTCTATGAGTAATAAAACATTTATCGGTGAATGTGTAGATTCTCTCTACGCTCTACATGGCAAAGATATATCGAAGCTCAATATCTTGCTACCTACCAAACGTGCCATCTCATTTTTCAAGATGGAGCTAGCAAATAAAATTGCCGACAGACCTATATGGCAGCCGCATTTTAGTTCTATCAGCGATTTGATGTCGGAGATAACCACTCTAAAAGAGGCTGAGAAAATCACTTTAATAACCGAACTCTACAAAATTTACAGTCGTTATCACAACGAAAGTTTTGATAAGTTTTACTATTGGGGAGGAGTGATGCTCTCCGATTTCAA
>JAVVZN010000135.1:0-4771 GCA_036650555.1 Rikenellaceae bacterium | reverse complement strand
TTTCCGATGATTTTTGAGCTGTAATCCACTACTATCTCGGCAAATCATCGAAAAAATAGCCTCAAAAATAGCAGTAATAAAATTTTGAAAACAATTCAAAACAGCTTCTAAAAGCCGCAAATATTTCTCAATTATGTTATGCTAGATAATTATTACTTATTGTCTATTAAAAATGACATGTAAGCAATAAAAGCACTATATGCTTATTTAGGCATATCTACTAATTTCCAACCATCACGATAATTATGTTTAATCATGTTGTTTGCAAATTCTAGCGCATTTATAGGATCTGTATATTCTTTATTGAATGATGGATGACCGTCCTCGATAGTGAAACCATCTTTTTTCATTATTTTGATAGTTTCTTCCGGAGAAATATTTGTGAATTTCATGTTCTTACCATCCCAAAGAAGTTCTTTGTTCAACTCTTGCAAACGAACAGCAAGCACACCCATCACAACCATTTCGTTGAAAGGACCTGCCTCGCTGAAATCTGACAATGTTTTAACACGATTCTCTTTCGACTCTTTAGCAGCTCTCACAAAATCCAAAGCATGACCAATTGTGACAACAGGATGAACACTAGGAGCAGATGGAGTACGACCTGAAAGAAGATATGGATTAACACCATAGCAACCACAAACTAGAGTATCTTTTGTTCCGTGGAATATGACACATCCACCATTGTCATTAAGATTTTTGCCTGCTGGAAGACCTACTGGACGTTGTGGTTTTAAACCACCATCATACCAAACAACCTCAACCTCTGGAAGAGCTAGTTTAGGTAGATTTTCACGTGCTGGGAATTTCAATGTTACCATTTGAGCAGAAGGAGCGCAATCGGTAAGCAACGATGTTGAGCTACCTTGAACAGCATAAGGAGAGCCTAATTTAAGACTTTTGAACACTGGATGAAGAATATGACAAGCCATATCACCTAGAGCTCCTGTGCCAAAATCCCACCATCCACGCCAGTTCCATGGAGAATATATTTCATTGTAAGGACGCATAGGTGCAGTACCAATAAATAGATCCCAGTTTAAAGTTTTAGGTATTTTGCTTTCACCTTCTGGACGCATCAAGCCTTGAGGCCAAATAGGACGGTCGGTAAATGCCTCTACTTTACGTATCTCGCCAATCTCACCATTCCAAATCCAATCACAAGTTTTGCGTACGCCTTCAGCTGAAGAGCCTTGGTTTCCCATTTGAGTTGCAACACCATAATGATCGGCAAGTTTTGACAACAAACGAGATTCATATACTGTATGTGTAAGTGGTTTTTCACAATAAACGTGTTTGCCCATTGTGATTGCCTCTGAAGCCACGATGGCATGAGTGTGGTCTGGAGTTGCAACCATCACTGCATCAATATCTTTACCTACTTCATCGAACATCTTACGGTAGTCCCAATATCTTTTAGCATTTGGGTAGCGGTCGAAAGTGCTTTTTGCATATTTCCAATCGGTATCGCAAAGAGCCACAAAATTTTGATCGCCAAGTTCACGAAGAACCCCAGATCCACGACCACCGATACCAACACCGGCAATATTAAGTTTGTCGGATGGGGCAGTATAACCAAATGCCTTACCCATTACATTTGAAGGAATGATAGAAAGACCTGCTAATCCAGCAGCGCCTCTTGCTAGAAATTGTCCTCTAGATATTTTTGATGACATAATCTTTAAATTTAAAATTTATAATATAGAACATGCGCAGTAATTCATTTTTAGAACTACTATATAAGCACAATGTGCCACATATTTAATTATTTAACGTAAGCAGCAGCATCTAAGAAGTCAAAACTTTTTTGCACACACACTTCAGCAGGAAGAGTGTAACGCTCAACTTCAACATAGTAATCTTTCATACCTTTAGCATAAGCCGCATTGAATATCGGTTCAAAATCTATTGTGCCACTATCGCCAATAATACTTTCGTCTTTGATATGTAGTACTTGGATTTTATTGCCATATTTGTTGATATAATCAACAGGACTAACACCACCTTTTGTTGCCCAATAAACATCAAGTTCAAACAACATATTTGGAGCACTGTTTTCGATAAGGTAATCTTCGATCACAACACCATCACGTTTTTCAAATTCGCGCGCATGGTTGTGGAAACCAAATTTAAGACCTTTTGTTGCTGCCATTTCCGACAATCTATTGAAATAATCAGAATATACTTTTATAGAATCCAAAGTTTCACCGATAGGGAATGACGCTTGAATAGCATAGCGACAGCCAACTGCAGCTTGTGCATCCATAGCAACTTTCCACCACTCCATGATCTCAGCATCTTTCTCAGCTTCGTAACCTCTGCCAAGATGAGCACTCGACACTTGCATGCCTAGATCCTCAGCCATTTTTTTAAATTCCAATGGAGCCATTCCGTAGATTTTTCCATCGCTGTAACCGGCAGTTTCTAGGTTCTTATAACCCATATCTGCCACTTTTTTTAATGTTCCGGGAACATCTTGTCCCATTGCGTCGCGCAAAGAGTAAAGCTGTAACCCAACTATTTTAGGGGCAGCAGCAGCAGGTGTACAACCTGTAACTCCGAACATCGAAGACAGAACCGATGCACCAGCTAAAGTACCTGCAGTTGCATACGCTCCTTTCTTTAAAAAATCGCGTCTATTCATAATCACTTATTTAAGTTGGTTAATATTGTCTAACTATTTTGTTTCATCTCTTCTAATGCCTTCTTGGCTGCCTTTTTATTCTCTATTTTCTGAGCCACGATAATTCCATACTCAAACAATACATAAAGCGGACAAGCCACAAGCACTTGACTGAAAACGTCTGGAGGAGTGATGATTGCTGCGAGTATGATGATAGCAGCAAACGACACTTTTCTATATTTTCTCATCATTGATGAGGTAAGTATTCCTATTGATGCAAGTAATTTTATAAGCAATGGTAGCTGGAACACAGCTGCACATGCAAGCGAAACACCCATCACCGACGATAGATAAGAGGTGACCTCTATTAGGTTGGTGATCTGATCGCTTAATTGGTAGTTTGTAAGGAAATTAACTGCAAGAGGTGCCACTATATAGTAGCCAAAAGCCATCCCTATAAAAAACCATACAGACACTTGAAAAACTAATAAACGGCACTGTTTTTGCACCTCATTACTAAGTGCAGGTTTTATAAACATCCATAGCTGGTAGAGTAGAAAAGGCACAGTAAACACGATAGCAGCAATAAACGCCATCTTTATGTGCATGTTAAACTGCCCAGCCATTTTGGTATTTACCAGTGTGACAACATTCTGATTTATGCAAAGTTCATCAATTCCGAATCTTGCTCCTAGCTGGCAAAACAACCTATTGGTTATAAAATCGGCATTTGTAGGACCGAATATAATATTTATAAGATCGTCTTTTAAGATAAATGCAACCACAGCAAAAACGAAAAGCACAATCGCGCTTTTTATCAACCGCGATCTCAGTTCATTAATGTGTTCACCAACACTCATATCTCCACCCGGCTCCTTAGCTGCCATATCTTTATTATAATTTTTGTTAAAAAATATCTAATGGAAAATAGATAATTTTCCATTAGATTTAATATTATTATTTTGCTTCTGGTTTTTTCTCCTCTTTAGCTGCTTCAGCTGCTTTTTCTTCTGGTTTTGCCTCAGCTTTGTCGTCTTTCACAGGATTGTTCATAGCCTCTTTAAATTCACGTATTCCACGACCTGCACCACGCATCAAATCTGGTAGTTTTGTGCTTCCAAAAAGTAATAATAACACGATTACGATTAGAACGAGTTCACCCGATCCTAGTCCGCCAATAAATAGTTGTTCCATTTTGTTTGTTTTATTTTTAAGTTAATATTTAGTTATGCTTTTTTCCATTGTGCACGCAATAACTCTATTGCAGCAGGCACAGTAACTGCTTTATCACCTTTAGAACCACATTCAAAGCTCACAAATTTATCGTAGCCTACCTCTTTTAACGCTTTAAAACCATTTATGTAGTTGTCTACCTCACCATCTTCACCTGGCATACATCTACGCGCACGTGATGCAATATGTATATGTTGAAGATACTCTTTGCCTGCTGAATGTAAAGCGCCATAATCTGAAGCCTCTTCTGAGGTCATATGCCAGAAATCGCCCATACATTTCACTCCTGCCTCTTTTGTATCGCGACATAGCGATGCTGCATCGGCAACTTGACGTAGGTAATGAGCCTCGCCACGATTTAATGGTTCTAGGATAATTGTGGTTCCTTGACTACGAGCATATTCGCCTAGTTTTGCTAACTGCTCCACAAGGAATTTGCGTGTGTCGGCAGTATGAGGCATACAAGGCTTTTGACCATTGAAAGCAGGCACCATCACCACTCCAACAGATTTCAAAACACCTGCTGCTGCAATAATTTCACGTATAGTGTCATCGAACTGTTTGCGCACTGCCGCATCTTCTGCAAGTATAAACCCTTGGAAACCAGCGCATATAGCACCTATTTTAATATCTCTACCACTTAGTAACTGATTAAACTCGTTTATGCGTTTGCCTAGATTTCCACCGTTTGGTTCTAAACCAACAATATGATGTTTATCCATAAAATCTAATCGCTCTTCAAGAGTTTTGCCGGGCGCAGTGCCCTCACCGAAAGATAATTTAAGAATCTGATCTTTATCTTTTTTATCAGGTTTTGGAGCCTCTTTGCCCGATGCAAACACATTCATTGGAGATAGTGTCGCTGCCATAGCTGCCACAGCCAGTGTGCTTTTCAAAAATTCTTTTCTGTTTATC
>JAVVZN010000134.1:0-4807 GCA_036650555.1 Rikenellaceae bacterium | reverse complement strand
TAGATTTGACCGATTCCATCATCGAAGATTTTGTGATACCCAACATGCCTGCTCGCACCGGATCGTAAACAGGACGAATGATCATCGACATGTTACCCCACTGGTTACGAGCATCTGCCACTTTGGGGTTCTTACGCATGATGTCAATTGCCACAGCTGTCAGTGAGTCGAGCACCTCGGCATCTGGTCCTAAGAAACGCGCTTCAATCAATGCCTCTGTTAAGGGGCTAAGCTCAAATTTATTTACTTTTATGAGCGGTTCAGGATAGAGTGTGCCAAGAGAATCATTCAACATAGAATGCAGTTCTCTTGAGAGTTTTGACGAGTTACATTTAACTAGGATTTGTGCGTAGTTTGGTTGAGGTCCAAATGCCACGTTCGATAGGTAATAACGTGGTGGGGTCCGACCAACGTAGCTCGACACCATCTCGGTTTGATCGTAAGTGTTGATGTAATCTGCAATCTCAGAGGCCATGGTATCGGTTTTCTCAATACGTGTGCCCTCTGGGAGCCACATGTCTATTGTGAAATATTGCTTGTCGAGCGATGGCACAAACACCTTTGGAATGAATTTAAAGCTCCAAGCCGACAACACAAGCAACACAACAAGAAAACTGATGGCAATATATTTGTATTTGATAACAAACTTTAGTGAACGTCTGAAATTGTCGAATATGCGACCGCTGAAAAGTGCTGCTTGTAGCTGGTCAGGGCGCGGACGACGTACAAATTCTTGAATGAAGAATGGAGTTTGTGTAAGAGCAAAGACCCAACTGAACATAAGTGAAACACCTATGACTATGACTAGTGACGACAACAATTCACCTGTGATGTGAGGAGAGTAGTAGATAGGTAAGAATGTTAAGATGGCAATCACAGTTGCAGCTAGCAAAGGAAGAGCAGTGGAGCTGCAAGCGCGCATAATTGCCACTCGCTTACGCATTCCGCGTTGCATGTTCACTAGTGCCGAATCCGACACCACGATTGCGTTATCAACCAGCATGCCCATGGCAATGATTATGGCTGCCAGTGACATACGTTGCAGAGCAATGCCGCATGTTAGCATGACAATGAGCGTGGCAAAAATAGAGAATATCAATCCACTACCAACAAGTAGTCCATTTTTAAAACCAATGAAAAATAGTAGGATACAAACCACGGTCACCACCGAGATGATTAGGTTCAGAATAAACCCATCGTTTGCCACAGCCGACTCATGACCTTGGTCGTAGATTGATGCAAGGCTGAAACCATCGGGCATGGTTGTTGAAAATTGATCTATGCGTTTTTCAATTAGGCGTGCCATATCCACAACATTACCTGTTGGAACTGTTGAGATAGCAATGCCTATACAAGGTTCTCCATTTATACGCATGATATTGTTGCTAGGAGTCTTGTAGCCCTCACTAATAGTGGCAATATCGGCAAGGCGAAAATGCTCCCCTGATTTTGACACGATGGTGAGATTACGTATGTCGTCGAGTGAATAGAAATTACCTGTTGATTCAATACGTATTCTATTATCCGATGTTTCGAGTGCTCCTGCATCAATCACCTTGTTTTGTGATTCAAATGCTAAGGCTATATCGTGAGTGGAGATGCCAGTGCCAACCATCATAGATGGATTTATATCAACATTTATTGTTGGCGTTTGGTTGCCGTAGAGTTCAACTTTCCCTACATCGGTTACCGTCAGCAGATCGTTTTTTATTAGTTTCGCCTGATCTTCCAACTCACGATATGTGTGACCATTGCCTGTCAGACCATAGAAAACGCCTAGCACATCGCCAAAGTCGTCATTAACCACAGATCGTCCTGCTCCAGAGGGTAGCTTACTCTGTGCGTCGCCAACTTTGCGACGTAGCTTGTCCCATAACTGCTGCATTTGATCTGCGCGAATCTCTTTTTTGACATAAACTGTGATCTTTGAGATGCCAGCACGGTTTTCTGTCTTCAGATAATATAGCTCGTCTAGTGTTTGAATAGCCTCTTCGAGCGGATCGGTCACTTGTGTTTGTACCTCCGAAGGTGATGCACCCGGGTAAGGTGTGACCACGAGTGCTTGCTTTATTGTGAATGGTGCGTCTTCCAGTTTTCCCATTTTAATGTATGAGAAAATTCCACCTGCACTGATTAGGATGAGCAGTAGTATAGATACAGATTTTTGTTGCAAGAAATATTTTATAGTGTTCATCGTCTTGCATTTTTAGAGATTTCAACACTCATTCCTTCAGAGAGAAAGCGTAGTGAGCTTACTGCCACAGTTTCTCCATCATGTATGCCTTGCGTGATAGAAATCATGCCATTTGGGAGCATTTCACCACATGTGACACTGCGCATGCTGACTTTCTGCGACTCTGTATCGACAACCCAAACATAATCTCCTTCTTTAGGTCGGTGGCTTAGCGCAGCTTGAGTGATAACAACTTGCTCGGCAGCAAGAGGAGAGAAGTCAAAAAATATCTTACCAGACATGCCTGCTAATAGTTTCCCATCTTGGTTTGGAAGTATGGCTGTCAATAGATATGATAGATTGTTTTGTGTGGTGCTCTTCGATATTTCAACCACATCTGCCACATATGTTTTCGATGGTTCTGCATCAAAACGAAGTGATACTTGTTTTATATCTTTTAGATTTGCAGCTATCTCTTGATTTACATAAGCCTCTATCTTCAACTTATCAATCTCTACAAAAGAAATTATTGGCTCTCCTGCTCTTACCTCTTGATGTTTCTCAATATATACCTGTTCAACATAGCCATTGAATGGCGCTTTGAGTTGAGTGTCTGATAGCTCGTTGGTGGCTGTCGAAAAGTTTGTTTTTGCAGTGGTGTATTCTGCTTTCGCTTTCTCGTAGCTGCTTGCCGAGAGGTTGTTCTTCTCGTAGAGTGTCTTTATACGTATAAATTCTGATTCGGCTTGATCTAATATAGCCTTAGCGCGCTCTTTGTTGATGCTGAAATCTCGTGGATCTAGGGCAGCAATTGTTTCTCCTTGCCGATAATGAGTGCCGACATATAGGTCGAAACGGTGGATTAAACCACCAACTCGAAACGATAATTCAGATAACCGAAATGGTTTAGCAATGAATGCAAACTCTTTACGACTTTCAACTTGACATGTTTTAGCTTTGCTTACTTTAACAATAACATCAGGTTTGGTTGAGCTGCTGGTTGTCAAGCCACAAGATGTGCATAACAAGCAAAAACTGAGAAAAGAAATTGATCTTACAAATTTTGTCATTTTTTGGACTTTCAATGATTATGAGCCCAAAAATAGTATCTTGATGAAGATGACTTTTGAAATTATTTTCCAAAACTGATATTTTTCATTCTGAAACATGAATCGACAATTCAGAAGCTGTTTTAATTTGTAGCATGCTTGTGCAATATGGGACTTGAAAATTGTTACTGGTGCCATCAATAATACTTTAGATCATCTCTTTTCTTAGACGAGCAACAGCTATTCCTAGCATCTCACGATATTTTGCTACGGTGCGACGAGCTATTTGATAGCCTTTATCGCGTAGAATTTCCATTAGAGCCTCGTCGGTTAGAGGGTGTTCTTTGTCTTCACCAGAAACACAGTCGGATAATATTTTTTTTATCTCGCGTGAGGATACCTCCTCTCCATTATCGGTGTACATTGCTTCTGAGAAGAAAAATTTCAGAGGCAGTATTCCAAAATGTGTCTGTATATATTTGCTATTTACCACTCTTGATATTGTTGATACATCGAGCCCTGTGCGCTCAGCAATGTCGCGTAAGATCATAGGACGAAGTTTGGTTTGATCGCCATCTTCAAAATAGGGGCGTTGAAACTCAAATATGGTGTGCATGGTCATCATAAGAGTGGCATCACGCTGTTTTATTGCAGAAATAAACCAACGTGCGGAGTCTATTTTTTGTTTTATAAATCCAACAGCGTTTTTATCGGTTGAGGCATCTTCGCCTTGTGATTTTTGTTGTTTACTGCTTTTCACTAGATTCTCCAACATCTTTACGTATGTTGAGTTTATCTTTATGTCGGGGGTGTTGTAGCGATTTAACGATAGCTCCAGATTGCCATTTTCGTTGTCGAGAATGAAATCAGGGATGATTTGTGTGGTTGGCTCAGATTGCATAAGCTCGCTATATTGGTTTGCTGGCTTGGGCGACAACGATATAATGACACTTATAATCTCTTTAAATTGACTTTGCGGTAGATTAAGACGCGACATTATTTTGTCGTAGTGTTTCTTTGAGAACTCTTCAAAATAGCCGTTCAACACCTTGTAGGCTAGCTTCACATTCGATGTTTGTATTTTACGTCGAAGTTGGATGAGAAGTGTTTCTTTGAGATTGCGTGCTCCGACGCCTGCTGGCTCCAATGTTTGAATCACTTTAAGCATATCTTCAACCTCTGCATCTGTGGTGCTGATACTGTGCATGAAAGCAAGGTCGTCTACAATATTTTCAATGTCGCGGCGTAGATAGCCGTTGTTGTCTAGGCTGCCTATCAAATATCGGCATATATTTCGTCTTCTATCATCGAGGGTGTCGATATAACTGAGCTGCTCATCCAGAAATTCGGTGAGGGTGAGAGCATTTGATATTGGAATAGAACCGTGTTTGTCGTCTTTTGATTGATTATTGGAGTTTAGTTTGTAGCCAGGCATGAAATCATCTTTCGATATTTCATCCAGATTATATTTCGTTTTTATCTCTCCTTCTTCCTCTTCGTGCTCAACCTCGTCTAGCACTGGGTTTTCTTCTATCTCCTGTTTTATGCGTTGTTCGAGTAGCACAGTTGGCAATTCGAGCAGCTT
>JAVVZN010000133.1:0-4864 GCA_036650555.1 Rikenellaceae bacterium | reverse complement strand
TTTGCCGAGATAGTAGTGGACTACAGCTCAAAAATCATCGGAGAAAGAGTACAAAAAGAGTGGTAACAAAATGCTGGTAACAAATTAAAACAGCTTCTAAAATTGATTTTAGATTATAGCACTCTTAGATCACAATTGACATAATATCTTAAATTATTAAATGAAAAATATATTATCAATACTATTTATTTCAACATTGCTGTGTGGCTGTACAGGGGTACAAAACTCCGTTACGAGCGACACCACTCTTGAAATATATCCCGACTACAACAACGTTACCATTCCAAATAACATTGCTCCTCTGAATTTTAAGATAAAAGAACAAGGAGAGAAATTCATTGCCAATTTTTTTGCAGCAGACACTGCTAAACCTCTTTTTGAAGTGTTGTCGAAAGATGGCAATATAATAATTCCAACAAAGAAATGGAGAGCGTTATTATCGTCTAGTCAAGAGTGTATCATTGAAATTTCAATAATCAATTCTGGCACTATAACCACATATAAACCTATAAAAATTGACATCTCACCCGATGATATTGATGAATATTTAGTTTACAGATCAGTAAAGCCTGGCTACATAAAATGGAGCACCATGGGAATTTATCAGCGCTCTCTAACCTCCTTTAAGGTAACCCCAATAATAAAAAATAGCCAGACTGGTAACGGCTGTATGAATTGTCACACCTTCTGCCAGAACTCACCAGACTTTATGATGCTTCACTTCCGTAAGGAGTTCGACGGCACAGTGGTTTACACCGAAGGCAAAGCAAAGCGACTAACCACAAAAACAGGATCTATGATGGGTTCTGCCGTCTATCCGTCGTGGCATCCCAAAGGAAGATATATTGCTTTCTCTACCAACCTCACACGTCAAAAGTTCCACACCTCTGGAGCAAAACCAATTGATGTTTACGATAGCAATAGTGACATTGTGATCTACGATGCTAAAGAAGATAAGATGTTCACCTCTCCTCTACTCTACAACAAAACCATGCTTGAAACATTTCCAGCATGGAGCGACGATGGAAGCTATCTTTATTTCACCGCTGCTGAGAAACTCCCCGACGATTTCAACCCTATCTATCTAAAATACAATCTTTACAGAGTGACATTCAACGAGAGTAATGAAGAGTTCTCAAATTTAGAATTGATGGTAGATGCTGCTGCCGACAACAAAAGCATATCGTTTCCGAAAAGTTACGACTTTGGGAATCACCTAAGCTACGTGCTGAGCGACTACGGAAACTTCTCAATATGGCATAGCGAAAGCGACATCTACACCATAAACACCTCAACACTTGAAAGTAGAAAACTAACAGAAATTTGCAGCGACAACACAGAGAGCTATCATAGCTACTCTAAAAATGGTAAATGGATGGTATTCTCATCACGCCGTGAAGATGGACTACACACACGTCCATATTTTGCTCATTATGATAGTAATTCTAATAAATTTTCAAAACCATTCCTACTGCCGGCCTCGCATCCCGACAACTACACTACCGAAGAGAATAGCTACAACATACCGCAACTGATCACCTCTGCGGTGAAATATGGAAAAGAGCTGGAGAAAACAGCAAAAAATACTCCTAAGCCAATAATGGCAGGGAAAAACTTATAACAAAAATTTGATGTACGTACGACCGAAAAAATATTTAGGACAACATTTTCTACTCGACATGAACATTGCCGAAAATATCTGCAATGCGCTCACCTCTTATTCTACCCCCTCAACAATCGAAGTTGGGCCAGGCACAGGGGTGCTCACACAATTTCTGTTGCAACGCAATGATCTATCGTTGAAAGTTGCTGAGGTTGATGACGAAAGTATTGAATATCTAAAAGACAACTATCCTGCACTTAATGAGAAAGATATATTAGGTGATTTTTTAAAGATTGATTTAACCAATATTTTCGATGGTAAGATAAATGTGATAGGCAATTTTCCATACAACATATCATCACAAATTTTCTTTAAGATCTTAGAAAATAGAGATTTGGTTGATCAGTGCGTATGTATGATTCAGAAAGAAGTTGCAGCACGTATTGCTGAGCCTCCTGGAAAAAAATTGTATGGCATACTAAGCGTGCTTCTACAAGCCTTCTATGATATTGAATATCTGTTTACGGTAAACGAAAATGTGTTCAACCCACCACCAAAAGTTAAGAGTGCAGTGATTCGCCTCACTCGTAACAGCCGAACACACCTTGATTGTGACGAAACTCTATTTTTAAAAGTGGTGAAAGGCACCTTCAACCAACGACGCAAAACCATACGCAACTCTCTAAAAGCTGCATTTCCTGATTTGAAATCAGACAACACGCACGACTTCTACACTTTACGCCCAGAAAGATTAAGTGTTGAAAATTTTGTAGAATTGACTAACTTTGTGGAGAAAAATATTATTTAACAATGAGACTGAAATTATTATTAGTGTTAATTATTACATCGGTTTTTACTTTATCATTTCAGAACAAACCAAAGATTATGGCGTTTCAAACATCCGACATTGATCTAGGCACTGTACCTCTAAAAGGGTCGAAAAATGCCGTGTTCTACTACACAAATGAGAGTAAATCTCCAGTAATAATTCTGGAAGCCAAAACATCATGTGGCTGCACAAAAGTGAAATACAGCCGTCGTCCAACGGTGGCTAACGCGCGTGATAGCGTTGTGGTAACTTATGAACCAAACGAAACAGGTGTTTTCTACAAAAAAATTATACTCAAAAATAGCAGCGGAGAGAGCAATGTTTTAATTGTGAAAGGAGTAGTGAAATGATAAAAATAGGTTTTGATGCAAAACGTATTTTCCGTAACCTTAGTGGGCTTGGAAATTACAGCCGTAGCACAGTAGAGTTACTTGCCAAATATCATCCCGAAAATGAATATTCGTTGTTCACTGCTTTCGATGAGAACAAAGTTGAGTTTGCCATTCCAAAAGGATTTAAAGTTGTGAACCCAACCGGCATTATTGCCGACGTGGTGCCTAGTGTGTGGCGTAGCTGCAATATGGCACACGACATCCGTAGATCGCGTATCGACATCTTTCATGGATTAAGCAATGAGCTTCCTTTCGACATAAGAGTTGGCGGAGCAAAAAGTGTGGTTACAATGCACGACCTTATCTTTCTACGCTATCCTAATCTATATGGTAAGTTAGACCGCATGCTCTACGAATTTAAATATCGTAAAAGCTGCAACAACGCCGATATGATAATTGCTATATCGAACCAAACCAAAAACGATCTGATAGACTTCTGGAACATCCAACCCGAACGTATCCAGGTGATTTATCAAGGCTGCAACTCTCTTTACTATGAGAAGGCAAGCACTGAGGTGAAAGAGCGTGTTAAAGAACGATATAATCTTCCTGACCAATATATATTGAGTGTAGGAACAATAGAAGAACGCAAGAACTTGATGCTAACACTCCATGCCATTGGCGAGGGGAATATCGACATGCCTCTGGTGGCATGTGGCAGATGGACTCCATATGTTGAAAAGCTACAAGAATACGTAGCACATAAAGGTCTGGAAAACAAAGTACATTTCATCCACGACTGCTCACTCGAAGAGTTGCCTGCAATATATCAAATGGCAACCGTTTCGGTGTATGTATCACTATTTGAAGGTTTTGGAATACCAATACTAGAATCTATGAATTGTGGCACTCCAGTGATAACCTCACGTGGCGGTGTTTTCAACGAAACAGGCGGCAAAGCTGCGCTTTATGTAGGTCAATACGATCTTGAAGATATGATAGAGCTGTTGAAAAGAGTGATCTCCGACTCCGCATGGCGCGAAGAACTAATACAAAACGGCTACAAACATGCCGCAAATTTCACTGACGACAAAATAGCCGACAACCTAATGGCTCTTTACGAAAAAATGATGTAATGCTAAATTCACGAAACGCCGATACGCTTCAAAAAGAGATAGATCACCTAAGCACACTTATGAGTGAGGAGCGATATGCCAATATCAAATATGTGCTATCACAACGTACAAAATATATGACGGTATGTTTGGAAAACATATATCATCCCCAAAACGCAAGTGCTGTTATTCGCTCAGCTGAGGCTTTCGGCATACAAAATGTGCATGTGATTGAGGATATATCATATTTTCGTCCTAATATTGATATTGTTCAAGGTAGCGACCGATGGATTGACATTACTCGTTATTCGCGCGATACCACTAGTCGGTATGTGATAGAGCAACTCAAGAATAAAGGTTATAAAATATTGGCTGCCACACCCCATGGAGAAGATTACACTCCGCAAACAGTTGATATATCATCTCCCTTTGCTCTCTTTATGGGAACAGAAAAGCAAGGCATAAGTTCTGTTTTAGAAGAAAATGCCGATAGCTTTATAAAAATTCCAATGTGTGGCTTTGTTGAGAGCCTCAATGTCAGCGTATGCGCGGCGATCATGATGCAAACACTCACCGACAGAATGCGTAACAGCGATATAGCATGGCAGCTATCCAATGATGAGAAGATAGAAATACTACACCGTTGGATGCAATATGCTGTGCGTGATTCAAAAACAATATTAAACCGATTTCGACAAGACAATGAATAACTTATTTATCAGATTTCTAGGACAAACCTCGCCAACGCCACTCGCCATTGAGATAGAACGTGCCGAGGGCATATATCTATATTCTCCCAATGGTAAACGTTATATAGATCTTATATCGGGGGTATCGGTGAGCAATGTTGGTCATTCAAACCCTTACATTGTGAATGCGGTTTGCGAGCAGGCAAAAAAATATATGCACCTAATGGTATATGGCGAGATGATTCAATCGCCACAAATTGCCATTGCCCAGAAAATAGCAAAATATCTACCTGAGG
>JAVVZN010000132.1:0-4866 GCA_036650555.1 Rikenellaceae bacterium | reverse complement strand
CTGACCGTTGAAATTGTTAGGTCCGTAAAGCGGAAGGTATATCTTTAGATAGTCAGGAGAGATCCAAATACCATATAGTTGATAGAGCGGAATGTTTTGAAGATTTGGATCTTGTCCATATATAATTTCCGTTGCTAAGAACTGAAAATCTTGTTGTTGAATAGCATTGCTTAGCTGCTGATTCAATGCTTGATTCTCTTCTTGGTGCTTTTCTTTGCGCGTCTGCTGTGCCATCAAATCAAAACTTGTTGCAGATAATGCCAGTACTGATACTAACGATAATAATAAGTTTTTCATAATTGATATTGTTTTGAATGTTTGTAAATAATCCGTAAGATGTTATTATCTTTTCGGATTATTCTACAATCATTGTGCCAACAATTCATCAAAAACTTCAATCTCTACTACATCGTTATAACGTTCTGAGTTTACGATTATTCTGTTTACCCCTTTTTGCAATTCTACATCTTTCCACTCCACAGTTCCATTTGTTGCTGTGCAGCTGCCTATTGTTTTCCCATTGATTATTAGTTTAGCCTCAGGTTGGTTTGTATAGGCTTTTATAGTTTGTTTTACGCTTGTGCGTGAGGTGCTGTTTTTCCCAACTATATGTATGAATGGATCGAACTCGTTCCAGTTTGCTTTGTAGAAATAGAAAGCATCTTTCTTTGTGTTGCGGTTGTAGCTCACCATTCCCATGTTGTTGTAGCCATTTCTTATTCCATCGCGGCGGTCGCCATTGGAGAAGTCGAACATAGAATTTATGAATGTACCCCAGAAAATAGGGTAGAGCTGCAATACTTTATAATATTCCTCGTGGAACATAGCTTGTGAATATTGAGAATAGCCCGCTGCTTTAGGATTCTGTTTAGTGATTGTGGTTGGCAATGTTGGCATTGGGGTGGTTTTGTCGCCTGGAATGCCATATTCAGCGATGCCACTCTTTAAATTTTTGAACTTGTCGCGGATCTGTTTTACCCATAGATCAAAGTCGGATGCCTCACCTTTGTCCCATCCATAATATATTGGCCATGCAATCGCCTGGGTGATATTGTTTATTGCTCCATCTTCAATGCTTGTGCCTACTGTTATGCGGTCGGGAGATTGGGTCATTGCTGTGCGTGTGAGTTCGGCAATATATTCCATAGGGTTGTCGCCTGTGGATGTTAGCTCGTTGAATATGCCCCAGAAACATATTGAAGGGTGGTTGTAGAATTGATATATCATCTCTAAAAGCTGCTCTCTGCCATTTTCTTTCAGCTGAAATTGATCGGCAAACCCTTTTCCTCCATACAAAATATCGGAGCTCAACGGAAGATCAACCCATGCCACTATCCCATTTGAATCGTATAGATCGAATGAGTAGTCGGAGTGTGCTCCTCCTGTGGTTCTCACTGCGGTTGCTCCCATCTCTGAAATTAGCGCCATGTCTTGTTCGAAGTCAGATTTTGCATAGGCACTACCAACCTCTGAGTTGTCTTGTAGAACATTGACCCCTTTTAAAGAATAAGGTTTTCCGTTTAGTAAAAACTTATTGTTGTTGTCAATTTTTATAGTTCTTATGCCGAAAGTGGTTCTAAGTGAATCGGTCACGATATTTGCTACTCGTGTCACCACTTTCACGTCGTAAAGATATGGATCGGTTATGCCATTCCATAATTTTGGGTTATCAATATTTATCGACATCACAGCTTTGCCTTCGCCTCTACTATCAAGGCGAATGTTGCGTGAGTTCGATCCTGCTGCCCCACCTTGCTCAAGAAGCGACACATCTACTCCAACGACAGTTGATGGTGTGCCTTCAATTTTCACTACTGCCTCTATCTCTGCGGAGTTCTCGTCCACACTTTTTGTTTGTAGATAAACGCCATGTGATCCATAGTCTGATAATGATATATGATTTGTGTTTAACTCTATCAACTCAACATTAGAGTGGATGCCACCGAATATATTTCTATCGCTGTTGTAGGGAAGAACATCTGTTCGAGGAGCATTTGAAACCGCAACTAGCACTGAATTATATTCTCCGTATTTCAAGAATGGAGTGATATTCACATTAAAAGCAGTGAATGCTCCTTTGTGCTCTGCTGCATATTTACCATTTATAAACACAGTTGCCACAGATGAGGCTCCTCCAAAACGTAAATATATATACTTTCCTTTAAAATCCATCGGCACTTTAAACTCTTTTATGTAGTAGCACACCCCTTTATAAACAGGATCGAAAAGGTCGTTGGAGTTGTTAGTTCCCCACACATGTGGAAGATTCACCTCTTTCGCTTGCTGGCTAGATATGTTTGCGGTGTTGGAAAAATGCCAACCATCGTTGAAATTGTATATTTTTCTGGCACTAGCACTCGATACAGTGAGAATTAAAATCAGGGCAATAAATAATTTATGTTTCATAATAATATGTTTTCAAGTTTCAATATGTGCAAAATTAATAAAAATTAATAAATCTTCACGAGCGTATAGATATTAATTTGTTTAAGAAGCTGTTTTTGTTTTCTAAGCCAATAATTATAGTGTGAAAAAAATATGACTTTACGTCTATTTACGTATAGTCATTGACATATACGTAAAAATAGATGCTATTTACAATTTGTCATATATCTATGTAGCAGCATAGTCTCAATCAACATAGACGATTTGTCTATATGTTATTTAATGACAATTAGTCAATATATATATTGTCGATTTAATTACATAATATGTTGTTTGTAACTTTGTATGGAAATTATAATTATAAACCATTGCATAGTGCTTTATATTGCTCTCATTAGTTGTTCTTGTTCAACTTCTAACTAATGAAAGTAGTGTATTATGCTAAATATTATTTAAAATGAAAAAAATTTATGGCTATTTAGCTGTGGTTCTTATGTTCACTACCATGTTTACGGCATGTAACAAAGACGAAAAGGTAGATAACACAGACTATGCTAAGGTGTTAAACGGAGTGTTCCGTGGCGAAATGAGTTATCCTGCTGGAGAAAAGGTGCAAACTAGAGTATATCTTCAAAATGGAACTGTGGCAAATCAAATAGATGTTACAATCCTTGATTATCACCTGTCACCAACCGAAATAGTTAATGTAGTAGTTAAAAATGCAGCAGTAACTAAAATCGGAGAAACCTCCCTATCTTTTGCAGGTGCAAACGGTTCTGTTATAACAAAAGCTGGTGCTGCAAAGTCAATCACAGTTAAAGGTAGCGCAGACATTAAAGCAACCTCAGTAACAGTAGAAGTTACTATTGATGGAGTAAAAGGCGGTTCAATGAATGGCACCCCTTATGTTGAAAAGGGTGAGGCTAAAATATCTTCAGTTGCACTTAAAGGTGTGTGCGTGATTAGTAGTGAATTGGATATTGCTGGTGGCATTATTAAATATAGCGTGCCTTCACATTCTCGTGAGGCAGATTTAAAAGCTATTGTTCCAACAATCGTTGCGTCAGAGGGGGCAACATGGGCTCCTAAAACAGGCAAAGCAATTGATTTCGTAAAAGATGAATCTATAATTGTTGTAACATCTGAAGATGGTAAGATCACAAAAGAATATACATTCAAAAAGACAAAAGTGGTAGCAACCGAAGACTCAGCAGCTGCTATGTCGTATGTTTATGGTGGTGATATGATTGTGTCGCTAAGTGGAGCAGCTAACCCAGCTGTTAAACAACACCTTACTATCTATAACAAAGCAGAAGTTAAAAATATGGTTGGAATGGCTATCCGTAATTTTACTTTCGCAGGTGCAAATATTGGTGATATAGTTGTTAATAATATTGCATTGTATAAAAAAGATGCGATCATCAATCTATCTGGCGATGGCAAGGTGGCATTTGATATTGCAGGTCAAAAAATTGATGCTAACGTGTTTGTGACAGGTGAATATAAACCATCTGATGGAACCGTAAGTTTGAATATTGATGTTCAAAATGTTCCCGGTTTAGCTATCGTAGTTACATACAAAGGTAAAAAAGAGGCTGAAGCAACTCTTACTGAACCTATTTCAATAAAAGTTACTGGTAGCGATTGCATGTTCGCTCCAGAATTTAAAAAAGGAGATTACAAATATTATTCTCGTAGCACAACTCCAATTGAAGAGTACAAAAAGCTTAAAGTCGAAATTGTTCTTCCTGCTGGAGCCACAATGAAATTCCTTGATCCAGTTGCTGACTACACTGAAACCACAGTATATTTTGATGTTACACCTGCTAACGGTGGTAAATCTAAACGTTATACTATTAAAAGAGAAGAGATAGTTTCTTCAAACACTTCATTATTCAGCTTTGAAGACTGGACAGAATCAGCAGCAACTGAAGCAGCATCAGCATTCGATAATCTTACTGGATGGCAATCACCAAATAGTGCTGTGCGAATGATTAAAGTATTTAGCGGCGACGCAACTGCCACACCTCCTGTTCCTCCTCTTTATCCAAAAGATGGTGAATACACCGTTCAGAAGGTTGCAAAAGGTAAAGTAGGCATGGCTGCAAAAATGGTTACTCTTGATACAAAAGGTGGTCTAATATTTGGAATGGTGAAATCTCCTAAGGTTACATCGGGTAATATATTCACTGGAGCTTTCAATGCTTTTGCCGCAATGACAGATCCAATGCTAACAACAGAATTTGGACTTCCATACGATGGTGCTAAAGTTTTGAGCATGTCGGGCTGGTATAAATACACTCCAGGTGCTAAATATTATGATGGGCTAGAAGAAAAACAAATCACTGATCAAGCTTCTATTGCTGTGGTTCTTTATGAAGTTACAGATGCTCCTAAATTCGTTCTTACAGGTAATGATATACATACATCACCAAGAATCGTGGCTGTCGGCACTGAACTTCCTGCTGCTGTAAATGATTT
>JAVVZN010000131.1:0-4953 GCA_036650555.1 Rikenellaceae bacterium | reverse complement strand
GCCTACGAATCACAGAGTTGAAATAGTCGATCTTTTTATCGAGTGACAAATTTTTATTGGCAAAAAGTTCTCCTAGGCTTATTAAATATTGCTGCACGCTGCCATTGTTACGTAAATATTCGTTTACACTTATTTGAAGTTCTAGTGCAGTTGAATCTATGCTCTTAGCTTTTGCATAGTACATTTGCACTATTGAATCTTTACCTAGGATGTTGTACGACTCAGCTAGCGACACTAAAGATTGAATATTTTCGGGATCAACCTCTAATAGTTGTAATCCTGCTTTCACAGCTTTGTCGCCCATGTTAAGGCGTTGATACAAGTTTTGTTGGTAGGCCACAATTTCTGGTTGTGGTCCAAAAAGAGTGTATGCTGAATCTAGTGCGTTGATAGCAGCATAAGGCATTTGCGATTGATCATAAACCTCAGTGAGCATGAGATGCAGATCTAGACGTTTGTTGCCCGATTTTAGAATCTCTTTGTATGCCTCTATTGTTGCTTGCACATTGCCAGATCTGCGCAACGCAACTGCACGTAGATATTTATAATCTTCGTTTTTAGGATCTGCGGCGATGGCTTTCTCTATCATTTCATAAGCATAATCGGCATTCCTAGATAGATATGCAAGATAGTATAGGGATGGTGCGTGGTTAGGGTTTATATTTAATATCTCATTGAAGATAGAGGCAGCGTTGGTGTTGTTGCCGTTTTCACTCATCTCTCTGATGCCTTGCAGATATAGATCCGAAATCTTCAGAGAATCAACGGTGTATGATGATCTAACAATCAATGTGTTTGTGTCACGCTTTTGGGCGTGAAGCTGTGTAGATGTCAAAAATATTGATATTAGAAAAAATGATATTAATCTAGTCATGTATTGTATCTTATTCAGTGCAATTTATTTTTTACCTGTCGATCCGAATCCTCCTTCTCCACGATCTGTTTGCGACAAAGTGCTACATTCTTCCCATTGAATCTGCTGATAACTAGCCACTATCAATTGAGCTATCCTCTCACCTGGATTAAGTGTGTAGGAGTCTGACGATAGGTTTACTAAAATTATCTTTACCTCGCCTCTGTAATCGGCATCTATTGTGCCTGGGGAGTTTAGCACGGTTATCCCATGTTTTGCTGCCAGTCCACTACGCGGACGCACTTGCATCTCACAACCTGGCTCCAGTTCAAAATAGAGCCCTGTTGGAACCATTGCTCGTTCCAATGGTTTAAGTATTATAGGTTCAAGTATGTCTGCCCTTACATCTAATCCTGCTGATTGTGACGTTTCATACGATGGAAGAACATTCTTTGAGCGGTTAATAACTTTTACTTTCATTTAATATAACGTTTAAATAGTTTTTCTTGATATACAAAGTATCCTACAAAAGTAATAAAAAATAGTATGGCAACCGATGTTTTAATAAAACCTTCGTTTAAATCCAACAAGCTAAACCCTCCATATAACATGCCAACTAGCAATGCGTATTTTCCAATACTCTTAATATCATAGTTTACAGGCATGAACTTTTGGTTTAGTATGTAGCTTAAAATCACCATTGCTGCTTCGCAACCGAGCCTGGCCCAAGCTGCACCCACATATCCCCATAAAGGAATTAGCAATATATTAAGAGCAATTGTTATTATAAGTCCTGCAAGTGATATGATAACTGCAAAATAGGTTTTTTCACTTACTTTATACCAATACGAAAGGTTTAGATAGATGCCTACCAGTACATTTGATAGCAGTAGCACTGGCACAATCTGAAGACCAACTCTAAACTCTTTGCCTATGAAATATTGGAAATAGTCCATAAACAATGTTATAAACAAAAAGATAGAGAGTGATGCTATTGTGAAATATTTTAGTGCTTGTGCGTTACGCTCTTTGAAATCGGAATTTTTAACCTCTGAAAGAAAATAAGGTTCTGCCGCATATCTATACATCTGAATAAACAAATATATAAATGCTGCAATTTTCATAATAGCCGTATAAATTCCTATCTCAGCTGTGGCTATGTTTCCCGGCAGAAGAAAGTAGAGTAGTTGTCGGTCAATAAATTCGTTTGCTGTTCCGCTAAGTCCGCTGATAAAGAGAGGAAGTGAGAATATGAATATTGTACGAAGTATTTTTTTGTCGATTGTGAATTTGTAACCGCGCATCTCACCAGAGATCATAGCCAAAGAGGTGAACGATGCAATAAGGTTTGCCACAAAAACATAACCCGATCCAAAATTCTCATTCCATAATGATGTCAATATCCCTTTTGAACTTAATATAGGTAGTATAGAGTAGAAAAATAGGCAGAATCCAATATTTACAATCACGTTGGCAACTTTGATATACATGAATTTGCGTGTTTTGCCTTCATAACGCAACTTAGCAAACGGCATAGACATTATTACGTCCACTGCAATTATTGCTGCCACGATTGGAATAAGGATCTTATTGCCTGCTTTTTCTCCCTCTAACAATATATATATCTTATCGGTAAAAGAGGTGACTATTATGAAAAATAGTATGCTAATAAGCCCCACTGTTGATAGCAAGGTGTTGAATATCTTATCTTTCTCCTTTTGTGTTTCGCATTTACCTACAAATCTGAAATATCCCGTTTCGAGCCCCATGCTTAGGAGTGTAAGCCCAAATGGAATAATAGAGTAGTAATATCCCATGACACCATACACTGAGCGAGTGAAGATGGCAAGATTAGTGAAGTATGGAGTTAGAAAATAGTTGATAAAACGCACTATAATAGTGGTCAATCCATAAGTGGCAGTTTGAGATACTAGCTTTTTTATAGACATTGCTTAATAATTTATAGCTGCAAAGATAAAAGAAAATTTATTACCTTTGTAGTCGTTAAGCATATAGTACATTTTATTGCTTTTGTTAATGTCTAGCAATATGCTAGTTATGAATACAAACACAGCAGTAATTATTTAATAAATAATTTATTCATATTTACTTAGAAAGAAATGGCAAAAGAGCTAAAAGAGGTTGTAAGCAAAGAGGAAAGCTATTCACAATGGTACAATAACCTTGTTGTAAAAGCAGGATTAGCAGAAAATTCAGCAGTTAGAGGTTGCATGGTAATTAAACCGTATGGCTATGCTATATGGGAAAAAATGCAGCGTGCGTTGGATGATATGTTCAAAGAAACAGGGCATCAAAACGCATATTTTCCCTTGTTTATCCCGAAATCTTTCTTTAGTAAAGAGGCTAATCATGTCAAAGGGTTTGCAAAAGAATGCGCAGTGGTAACTCATTATCGCTTGAAAAACGACCCTAATGGTGGCGGAATTATAGTTGATGAAGATGCTAAGTTGGAGGAGGAACTAATTGTTCGCCCAACATCGGAAACAATCATTTGGAGCACCTACAAAAATTGGATAACATCATATCGCGACCTTCCTATTTTGTGTAATCAATGGGCAAATGTGGTTCGCTGGGAGATGCGTACACGTCTGTTTCTACGTACAGCCGAATTTTTGTGGCAAGAGGGGCACACTGCTCATGAAACTCGTGAGCAGGCAATAGAAGAGGCAAAAAAAATGATCCATGTCTACGCCACTTTCGCCGAACAATGGATGTCAATGCCAGTTATCATAGGTCATAAGTCAGATACTGAGCGTTTTGCTGGGGCTGAAGACACTCTCACCATTGAGGCACTTATGCAAGATGGTAAAGCATTACAATCGGGAACATCGCATTTCTTAGGTCAGAACTTTGCAAAGGCTTTTGATGTTAAGTTTGCACGTCGTGATGGTCAAACCGGCTACGTTTGGGCAACTTCATGGGGCGTATCAACTCGTTTAATGGGTGCGTTAGTAATGGCACACTCCGACAACAACGGTTTGGTTTTACCTCCACGTTTAGCGCCTATACAAGTTGTCATGATACCTATATATAAAGGCGACGAACAATTGGAAGCCGTGATGAGTAAATTTAAAGTCATAGAATCAAATCTTAAAAAATTGGGCATAAGCGTCAAAATCGACGATCGTGATCATTTGCGTTCTGGATTTAAGTTTGCTGAATATGAACTGAAAGGTGTTCCAGTGCGGTTGGCTATGGGTGCTCGCGACATTGAAAACGGCACTATTGAAGTAGTTCGACGCGACACTCTTGAAAAAGTTACTGTAAATATTGATGGAATTGAAGATTATATCGTGAAACTGATGGATGATATTCAATCTGCAATATATGAAAAAGCACTCAAATTTCGTGAGAATATGACCACTCGTGTCGATACATACGATGAGTTTAAAAAGGTGCTAGATGATAAAGGTGGATTTATATTAGCCCATTGGGATGGTACTCCAGAAACTGAAGAGAAAATAAAAAATGAAACAAAAGCCACAATTCGTTGTATTCCTATCAATGCTCCCGATGAAGATGGAGTGTGTATGGTAACAGGAAAACCATCAAAACGAAGAGTTATTTTTGCCCGCGCATATTAAGCATATAACATCTGAAAAATTACAAAACCAAAATAACGTTTAGTTTCGAGGTTTTGTAATTTTTTGTTTTTCAGTGTATTAAGAATAGTGTCAAAAATAGTTTAAAAAAATTCAAATAAATATTTGGAGCGTAAGAAAAAATCAATACCTTTGCAACCGCAATCAAGGAGATTGCATCAGTTCTTTATAATGTTTGTCAAAATATTTTTTTATAAATATTTGTAAGATTGAAAAATATGTTTTATCTTTGTAGCCGTTTCACACCATTTTAATTGTGAGATTTACAAAAACAAAATATACCAGAAAAGTTCTTTGAAATACTGTGAGATTAAGAAATGTAAGTACAAATAAACAAGAATTCAATTCTATTTTATAGTTCAAGTAGTCAGTTAAAGCTCTTATAAGATACAAAAAATTTATATACTATGGAGAGTTTGATCCTGGCTCAGGATGAACGCTAGCGGCAGGCCTAACACATGCAAGTCGAGGGGCAGC
>JAVVZN010000130.1:0-4981 GCA_036650555.1 Rikenellaceae bacterium | reverse complement strand
ATTAAATGCGATTCTTATCATTCCAAAATAAGCCAACAAGGAACACGACTAATATCTTAGAAGCTTCTAGCAATCAATATAATAAATTATTATTATCCAGTTAAAAATCAAATATCATGAAATACAATAGTACTAGAAATAAAGAGAATTTTTATTCACTACAAGATGTGGCACTACGCCCACTAGCACCATGCGGAGGATTATACATGCCAGTGACAGTGCCTCATGTTGATATGGACGTAATCGAACGTCTATCGCAGCAATCATTTGCCGACATGGCAACATACATCAGCACTCTTTTCTTTGGTGATGAGGTTAGTGGCGACAAGCTTTTTGCAATATGCCACGATGCGTTCAACTTTCCTGTTCCGCTAATCCGCATGGGTAACACACAAATGTACACTCTAGAGCTTTTTCATGGTCCAACAATGGCATTCAAAGATTTTGGGGCTCGTTTCATGGCTCGTATGATAAATGAACTAAGAGGCAACCGAAAAATAACAATACTAACAGCCACTTCAGGCGACACAGGTAGCGCTGTGGCATCTGGATTTGAGGATATTGATGGGGTGAAAGTTGTTGTATTATATCCAAAGAGCGGTGTGACTGACTTTCAAGAACGGCAGATGACTATGCCACGTTCAAACGTCACAGCATTAAAAGTTGATGGCACATTCGACGATTGCCAAAAGATGGTGAAAGATGTTTTTGCCGACACTGCATTATGCGATAAATATAACATCACATCAGCAAATTCGATAAGCATACTACGCTGGTTGCCACAGACATTCTACTATTTCTACGCCTACCAGCTTTGGAAAAAAGCATCGGGTAGTGATTCTCCAACAGTGATAGTGCCAAGTGGAAACTTCGGCAACATGACAGCAGCAGTGCTTGCCACTCGCATGGGTCTACCATTAGGAAAGATTGTGGCTGCATGCAACCAAAACGACACAATGGTGAAATATATGAAAACAGGAAACTACATGCCTCAACAATCTGTGAAAACCATTGCAAACGCTATGGATATTGGAAATCCGAGCAATTTTGAGCGATTGGAGGCAATGTTCTCAAATATAGAGATCATGCGAAAACATATATCAATTCAAAGTTTTACCGACGCACAGATCAAAAATAATATTGTTGAGCTACGCGAAAAATATAGATACCTGAGTTGTCCACACGGAGCAACAGCCTACGGAGCAGCGGTTGAAAACGGCATGAAAGGCTTTTGGGTATCAACAGCCCATCCAGCAAAATTCAAAGAGGTGTTGTGCGGTCTAAGTGGCATTGAACCACAGTTTCCCCAGAGCGCAGAACGATACATTAATAGTGAGAAGAAATTCACCTCAATCGCAGCCGACATCAAAGAATTGAAATGTGTGCTAAGATCAATTTAGATTTATTACTATGATTTCAGGGCGCATACCTATGCGTCCTGCCAAACCAATATAACCAACCCCACGCGACACATTTAGTTGATTTGCACCATCTCGATACAAGCCATCGTACTCTTTATACATATATTGAGATGGCGACCACTTGAACCCAAATAGATCAATGCCCATCTGCATGGCATGAGTGTGTCCTGCAAGAGTGAGAGCAATGTCGCTACCAACAACCTGCTCTCGCCAATGAGTAGGATTGTGAGAGAGGAGTATTTTGGTTTTTCCTTCGGTGCCTTTGAGTGCTACGTCGAGTTTTCCCCAACGCGAAAATGGAGGGCGTCCGTAGTTCATAACACCACAAAGGAATATGGTGTCGCCACCGATTGTGAGCGCATGAGAGTCATTATTCAACATTTTGAACGATGCACGTTCCATGTTTTCAAAGAACCGATTTAAATTATCAACTCTAGCAGCAGCAGTGCTAAAATGAGCATGATCGCCATGATCATGATTACCAGTGACTGCGAAGTTTCCGTAACGTGATTTTATGCCACGGAGCTTTTCTATCCATGGTTCCATCTCATCGGCATAGCTGTTTACCATGTCACCACTGAAAAGCACCACATCGGCATTTTCAGAGTTTATATCTTCGATTAATTTATCAACTCCTTTATAATCTTTGGCAAAAGATCCTAGGTGTAGATCAGATATTTGCACTATTTTAAATCCTTTAAATGATTTGGGCAGGTCGTTGATTACAACGTTGCGATGAGTGATCTTATAGTCGTATCTGCCAATAGTAACCCCGTAAAGCGAAACGAAAAAACCACCTAGAGTGAGTAGATAAACCGTAATCCAACTCCATGCGCGTCTTTTTAAAGCTAATTCACTAAGCAGGATGATGCCCCCTAGAGATCCAAACAACACCTTTACAAAATAACAAACAGCCACAAATGCCATTATACTACCCATGGTGACATAGTTTTCTACTTCAGAACTTATGAAATAAAGCCACATCACAACCACTAAGGCATAGAAAAGTAGTGCTTGCAGACTCCATGTTAAGGTAATTGTTTTCTTATGAAACCGAAAAAATAACACCAATCCAACAAAGAGATCAATTACTAGTAATATTATTATGAATTTGTAGACCATTATTAGCTAAAATATGAAACGTGCCATTAATATAACTCTGTGGTTTACTGTATTATTGTATTTCTCGGTAGCTTTAAAATAATGATCAACACTTTTTGCCCATGAGGCGACGTTGTAACCATATTCTAACCCGAAGATAAATCTATCAGACGCATAGTAACACGCGCGAGGCGACAATCGTCCAAGCCATTGAAGATTGCAGTCACGATAATAGCCATAAAGATATTCTCCGTTTTGGTCGCACGACATATCCAAAGGCACATTAGATCCCATATTACGTTGATAACCGGCGAACAGTCCAAATTGAAATTTGTTGAACATTGGCGTTTCAAAATCAAACCACGACGAGAGAGTGTAGACATCTGCCAGGTCATAATCACCATCAACATTTTGTGATGCCACTTTTCCATAACCACCAATAGCACCCAAAGGAGTGATGTTTCCACCGTAGATCCCCCATAACTGGAACTTATAATCACCAGCATAAAATTTCATAAAAGCACTCACATTATATGAAGTGATTATTCTATCTATCTTATAACCGAGGTTATCGACACTACGCGGTTGAAGAAATTTTGTGCCAACAGTGAATCCTCCCAGCACTTTATGTGCACTATTATCACCAAAGACCATTTGCAGATTAAGATCAGGTAGCGCAGCTCTAAATTGAGCATCATCTGGCCCGACACTACGGTGCTGCTCATAAATCTCAGCAGAGGCACGCAGTATCATAGATTTAGAAAATAAGTGCTCATACCGAATTTGCGCCCCGCGATTTAATGGATTGAATGGTAGACCACCTGCTATGTCTATGACATTTGCTAATAATTCATCAACCGAATTTAGATTTGTGGTTTGACCTATAAGCAATTTATTTGTTTTCCAAACTAAGTTGATATAAGCATAACGCAAACGCAACATTTGGAGGTAATTATCAGTTGAACCAAGAAAGTCACCCTCAATAAAAGCATTAGCATCAGCACCTAACACTTTAAACTTATCAATGGAGAAATTCAATCTACTAGAGAAAACGGAGAAATGCAACTGCCCTTCGCGATTTAAATCAGCCCCCGAAGGATCGTAAGAGGGAGCCAAAGGATAGAAATAGACCACTCCACCACGCGAAGATTTGCTGTTGTAGCTGTCAAACATAACACGCGCATCAACCATACCTCCAAACTTATAGGTGGTTTTGTGTTTTCTGTCTTGTGCAACTTCTAAACTATCTTTTGAGAAAGATTCAGAATGTGCGGTAAGAGATATTAGAGCTAAGACAAATAGTAATACGGATTTCATTTATTACTTTTTATATGAGTATATGAGTTAATAATGTTTTTAATCCTAAGATAATCAGCACTAAACCTCCAAAAATTTCTGCTTTACCGCCCAATTTCTTACCTACCATACCACCAATATTAATTCCAAGAAGAGTGATAAGAAATGCCGACAACCCAATTATTGCTGAAACAATCAATATATTGGCTAGTTGCGAAAGGTTTACTATATCTATTTTAGTCATTCCTAAAGAGAAACCTGCAATGATGGCATCAATACTAAGTGCCAGACCAAACATTATGGCACTTTTGAAGGTGGAACAACCAAATACTCGTTGCTTCTCATCAGATGCTACCCCTTCAAGAATCATCTTTCCGCCAAGATAGGAAAGCAAAATAAACGCCACCCAATGATCATAAGCTGCCACTATGGAATGCACGGAGCCAGCTAGACTCCAGCCTAAAATAGGCATCAAAAAATGAAAAATGCCGATTATTAACAGAAATCTGATTTTATGGAATGAATGATTTGAACAGAAGCACACACCTATCGACAAGGAGGCAGCAAATGCGTCTAAACTCAATACTATTCCCAAAATTACAGCTTCTAAGATACCCATAGAAAATATTAAATATTGTTGTCCGGTTAAAAATTATATGCCTTACCCTAAAGCGAAATCGTGGGAGTTGCCCCGTAGCTCTCAAAGGCGGTAAAGGTAAGTGATTTTTAGCAAAAATAAAATTCAGAGACGAAATTGACAATCTCATATTGATAAAAATAGTTACTTTACAAAAAAATGATTACTTTTGCAACGTGAAATAATAAATTCAAAATAAACCACCATAGAATGGCAACAACAGGAGATTTAAAAAACGGAATGTGCATAGAATACAATGGCAAAACATTTGTCGTTGTAGAATTCCAACACGTTAAACCAGGCAAAGGTCCTGCATTTGTACGTACAAAACTAAAAAACCTAGAGAACGGACGTACAATAGACAACACTTTCGCAGCAGGCGAGAAAATTGAGCCTGTAAGAGTCGAACGCCGCCCATACCAATATCTTTACGAAGACGACATGGGTTGTAACTTCATGCACGGCGAGACATTTGAACAAATAGTATTCAGCAAAGATCTAATCGAAAATGCTGACCTTATGAAAG
>JAVVZN010000129.1:0-4988 GCA_036650555.1 Rikenellaceae bacterium | reverse complement strand
ACTAATACACAAATAATAAAATACGTATTATGAAAATAATTTCACCATCACTTTTATCGGCAGATTTCCTTAATCTGCAACGTGATATTGATATGCTAAACCGCAGTGATGCTGCGTGGTTTCATCTTGATGTAATGGATGGAGTGTTTGTGCCAAATATATCATACGGATTTCCAATTATAGAGCCAATACGAAAAGCGACTACTAAAATTTTGGATGCCCATCTTATGATCGTGCAGCCAGAGCGTTATGTAGAACGATTTGCAAAGGTTGGAGTTGATTATCTAACAGTTCATGTGGAGGCATCGGTGCATCTTCATCGCACCTTAGAACAGATCAAATCGCTAGGCATGAAGGCAGGTGTGGCGCTTAATCCTCATAGCTCACTATCTACTATTGAAGAGGTGGTGGAGATGGCAGATATGGTGTTGCTTATGTCGGTGAATCCCGGTTTTGGAGGTCAGAGTTTCATATCGTCTACAATAGATAAGATCAAACGTTTAAAAGAGATGATCATAGCAAAAAATGCTAACACGCTAATACAGATAGACGGAGGGGTTACAACACAAAACGCTAAGCAGATTTTTGATGCTGGAGCCGATGTTGTTGTGGCGGGTAGCGCGGTATTTAAAAGTGCCGATCCGATAACTACAATTAAAGAGTTGATAAAATAGGTGATCTCAGTTGATAATATAACAGTTTCTTTTGCAGGATGGGATTTGTTATCGCAAATCTCATTTCTCGTAAATGATAAGGATAGAGTGGCGTTGGTAGGTAAAAACGGCGCAGGTAAATCTACCTTATTAAAAATAATAATGGGCTTACAACAGCCCACTCAAGGTGGTGTGTCGAAAAGTAGCGACACAACAGTTGGGTATCTTCCTCAGCAGATGCAGCTACGTGATTCGCGTACGGTTATCGACGAATGTATGACAGCATTTGAAGAAACAGTAAAGCTTGAAAATGAGATTAAAAAACTCAATAATTCATTAGCAGAACGTACTGATTATGAGAGTAAAGAATATGAATCTATCTTGCATCGTTTGCATGAGGCAACAGATCAATATCAATACCATGGTGGTAATGAGTGCGATGCACTTGTTGAGAAAACACTTTTGGGATTGGGCTTTGAACGTACTGACTTCACTCGTGACACAAAAGAGTTCTCAGGTGGTTGGCGTATGCGTATTGAACTTGCAAAAATATTGTTGCGTCGTCCGTCGGTGATGCTACTCGATGAGCCCACTAATCACCTCGATATTGAAAGTATAAGTTGGTTGGAAGAGTATGTAGCATCTTATAAAGGGGCTGTGGTTCTTATATCGCACGACAGAAAATTCTTAGATACCGTAACAAATCGTACTATTGAAATAGTGCTTGGTAAGATCTACGACTATAAAGTATCGTATTCAAAATTTGTTGAGTTACGAAAAGAACGCAGAGATCAACAACGCTCTGCTTACGAAAATCAACAAAAGATGATTCAGTCTACTCAAGAGTTTATAGATCGTTTCAGATATAAACCATCGAAATCAAATCAGGTTCAATCGCGTGTCAAACAGTTAGATAAGATAGATGTGATTGAGATCGACGATGAAGATGCTTCTGCCATGAACATAAAATTTCCACCTGCACCACATTGTGGTCAGATTGTTTTAGAGGTAAAAGATGTTGGCAAATCGTTTGGCGATAAACATATCTTTTCGGGTGCTAACTTTGTGCTCGAGAAGGGCGAGAAGATAGCTCTTGTAGGGCGTAACGGTGAGGGTAAAACCACATTTGCACGTATGGTAGATGGTGACACACCTATCTCTCGTGGCGAGATAAAAATAGGACATAACGTAAAGATAGGTTATTTTGCTCAGAACCAAGACGACCTTATGGATGGAGAATTTACTGTGTTCGACACATTGGATCGCGTGGCGGTTGGCGATATAAGAACGCGTTTGCGTGATATATTGGGAGCATTTTTGTTCCGTGGTGAAGATGTAGATAAAAAGGTAAAGGTGCTTTCGGGTGGGGAACGTAGCCGACTAGCAATGGCGCGCATGATGCTCGAACCGCACAATTTGCTTATCTTAGATGAGCCAACCAATCACATGGATATGCGTTCTAAAGATATATTAAAAAGCGCTATTAAGTCGTTTGATGGCACAGTGATTCTGGTGTCGCATGATCGTGAGTTTCTAGACGGTTTGGTAAATAAAATTTATGAATTTTCGCATGGTGCTGTCAAAGAGCATCTTTGTGGTATATATGAGTTTTTGGATAAGAAAAAAATGTCGTCGCTTTCAGAACTTAATCTTAAACAAAATCCTACTACACAAGTTAGAAATGATGAGGCGAGTGTAGGTAAAATATCATACCAACAGAAAAAAGAACAAGATCGTAAACTTCGTAAGTTACGTAGTGAGATTGATGCTTTTGAGGCTGAAATAGCGCGTTTAGAGGCTGAAATTGCCGATTATGATCGTAAACTTGCCAATCCTGAGGCGTTTGGAATAGATATAACCTCAGGTGATGTTTTTGAACAGTACAACCAGCTCAAACACAACCTCGATATTGCCCTCGAAAATTGGGAGTCAAAAGAAGAAGAGTTTGATGCGGAAAGTAAAAATGAGATAGTTAATTAAAGATAAAACATTACAACATAATATTATGCAAGAAAAAGTTTTAGAGATCTTTGGTATTCGCGCCGATATGGAAGCGATTTTAGCTGACAAAGAGATAGATAAAGTTCTTATTAAACGCGACAGCGATAATCTTCAACATGAAGAGATTCGTCAGATGTGTCGTGAAAGAAAAATCATGGTGCAAGAGGTGCCGCAAGAGAAGATATCACGTATGACACGTGGTAATCATCAAGGTGTTATAGCTGTGCTTTCGCCTATTGAATATGTCGATATTATGGAGATCTACGATCAGTTGATCGAAGATGGCAAAGTGCCGCTTATCGTTGTCTTAGATAGTATTACCGACGTTCGTAACTTTGGTGGTATTGCTCGTAGTGCGGAGTGTGCAGGTGCTCATGCACTTGTGGTATCGCTTAAAAATAGTGCTCCTGTAAATGCTGATGCAATAAAAACGTCGGCTGGTGCTCTTACTGTGATCCCAGTTTGCAGGGTTGGTAGCATTCGTAACTGCTTGAAATTTCTTCAATCAAAAGAGGTTCAGTTGGTTGCTGCAACCGAAAAAGCCGATAAACGTATTTATGATGCCGACTTCACAAAACCTACTGCAATAATAATGGGTTCGGAAGATAAAGGCATATCGCAAGAGATTTTAAAAATGTGCGATGAGCGTCTGTCTATTCCGTTGAAAGGCGACATTGAGAGTTTGAATGTAAGTGCTGCTGCTGCTGTTATGCTTTTTGAGGCTGTTCGTCAGCGAGGATAATTTCCTCTATAATCTGAGGAGTGCTGTGCTCTTTTGATCGGTCAAAACCTATTATGTAGCGTTTTTCACCTTGTAATATGTAGTAGTGCATTGATCGCTCGGCAGTGATATGGGCAGGTAGTTCTGTGGCTTTTGTCACACCACCTGCCTCTTCTCGTTTTAACGACATTCCGTTCTTTATCCATTGTAGCGATATGGATTGCAGATAATTTGGGTGGTTTACTTTGCAATAGTTGTAGAGTAGTGATCCGCGTTTTTCTAGCGACAAAGGCTGCTCTAATAGTTCTGTGTCAATCATAAACGATAGAAAATTATCAAGAAATTCGTTGTTTTCATTTATCAATTGGCGTGTCACATCTTGCCATCCTTTTGCATTGTAGAATTTGTCGAGAAATTTTGAAAGCAAACGCGATTTATTCAGATCGTTAAGTGTGATCCATGGAGTTTCTAGCACTTCGTATGGTGGATCAATAGCATATTTGATGCCTATCATAGCTGCATCGTTACGCATTTTTGTTCCAGGCAGAAGTTTCAAAAGTTCTAGTTGTATCTCACCTGCTTTCAACGACGATAATGTCTTCACGTCGCTAACTATTTGACTGTAAGTGTATTTAGGTAGACCAGCAATTAAGTCGGTATGTGTTTCAAAATTTGTAAGAGAACATAAAAATTTCACCCCCTCGATTGCTTTCTCGTTCTCACCTCTCCTATTACAAGCTATAAGCACATCGTTATTAAGGCTTTGCATGCCTGCCTCCAAGTGCAGCATGCCTTTTGGCATGGTAGCTAGCTCGGCTTTTATCTCATCGGTGAGTAGCGCGGGGTGTATCTCCAAGTGGAAATTCATTCCATCGTAGTTTTTGAATAGCTATAATAGGGCAATCGCTCTACTGCCCGAATAGTTGAATGTACGGTCGAGTATGCGTAGATCTTTTATCCCTTTGGAATGGATGTAATCTATTCGTGATCTGATTTTTTCAATGCTTTGTGAGCGTACTGGTTTGTCGGATCCGCTGACACAAAATGCGCATGAGTTGAAACATCCCCGCGATGTTTCTAGCTGCACAAAAGGAGTTGAAAAATTGAAAAATTTGCTGGTTTCAGGGGCAGGTAGTGATCCAAAATCTTCCACCTTTGCCTTTCCATTATCTATATAATTGCCTTTCGCATCAATATAACACAACCCAGATATATCTCCCCAGTCGTTGCTTTTGCACTCCAGCCAACGATGAAACTCGATCTCACCCTCACCCCTAAAAACACAACTGATGAAGGTGTTGGTGCGCAAAAAAAGTTCGTTTGAGCCATTGAACTCTGGTCCCCCAAGAATAATAGTGCAGTTTGGTAGTAATGCCTTTATGCGACGGCATATTTTCAGAGTAATCTCGTGATTGAATAACCATAGCGTTGCTGCTATAATGTCGGGTTTGCTGTGGTACAACTCTTTTGTAATTAAGAAAATATCACTGCCAATCGTGCCACTAACCTTTTGCCAGTTATTGCATCGTTCGTGTTTGCAACACTCAATTGCTGGCAATGCAAGAGATGAATGTGAATATGATGAATTTATATCTAACCAAGTAATTTGCATA
>JAVVZN010000128.1:0-4990 GCA_036650555.1 Rikenellaceae bacterium | reverse complement strand
ATGTCCCAAGTCTTTTGCTGATTAGAAATCATGCTTAGGGCTAATTCTCTGTTTAGCATATTATAAAGTTTAGGTTAGTCTATCAAAAATCACACCACTACCGATAATATATTTTAAATTCCCATGGGGCAAAGGGATCATAGTTTCCGCTATGAAGTGTTTGTTTGCTGTGAAATAGCTTGTTCCACTCGCCACAGTACTGCTCATCATAGAAAGCGGGTTGTACATGATATGGTGTAAGATTAAATATTGCTATGATTTCGCTTTTTGAGTTTTTACGTTTGAATGATAGTATGTTCTCCGGTTGGGAGTTAGATATGTATTCTATGTCGGCCCCTCTGCCTGAAGGATTTATGGCACTGCATTTTTTACGTAAATCATTTAATTCAGTGTAAAAAGGAGTGTATTCTTTTATGCCGCTCCAATCTATCAAATCTTTGTCAAAAAATTTCAACTCTTTGTTGTTTCCTGCTTCTTGACCACTGTAAATCAGAGGTATGCCGTTTAACACAAAAGTGAGTGCTGCCATAGTTTTTGCAGCATCGCCAAAACGTTTAAATTCTGTTCCGCTCCATGAGTTCTCATCGTGGTTTGATGTGAATAGAAGTCGCGAGGCTGTGGGAGGAAAAATCTGTTTCTCGTAGTTTAAACGATCTCTCACAGCGCTTGCACCATAGGCGCCTTGTGCTATGTGCTCAAGCATATGGCATAGCTCCCAACTATATGTTGCATCGAATGTGTTGTGCATGTGATACTCAGCATCTTCAACCTCTCCAAGCATAAATATATCGGGTTTTATCTCTCTTAGCTCATGTATTGCTTGTTGCCAGAAATCTAGTGGCACAAGCCCTGCCATATCTTGTCGGTAGCCATCTATTCCCACCTCTTTAATCCAAAATATCATGACATCAATCATTGCTCTACGAAGTTTTGGATTGCGGTAGTTTAGCTTTGCAGTGTCGCTCCAGTCGTATGGCGATATTATCTCTCCTTGCTCGGTGCGTTCATACCAAAATATATGATTTTGTTTTAGCCATATATGATCCCATGAAGTGTGGTTGGCCACCATATCAAGCATCACTTTCATGCCGCTTGCATGTGCTTTTTTCACTACTTGTTTAAAATCTTTTAATGTGCCAAATTCTGGATTGACATCTGTATAGTCTGAAATGGAGTAGTAGCTGCCCAAAGTGCCTTTTCTGTTTGTTACACCTATTGGATATATAGGCATGAACCATAGTGTCTCAATTCCTAGTTTTTTAAGACGAGGAATATGTGGTAAAAAAGCTTTGAATGTGCCTTCAGGGGTGTATTGGCGAATGTTTACCTCGTATATTGATCCGTTGTAATCAGTTTTCATATCTTGTTGTGCTAGTGAGTAATAAATTTCACACAAGGTAAGTAATGTTTCGTAAATTTGCAAATAGTTTCACTATAAAAATATTTTTCATATCTTTGTCAAATCTATATTTTATGTCAGTGTATTAGAAAATTCCCAAACAAAATTTGACAGATTAAAAATTTGATATATAAGATGAATAATTATAATAACCTTAAAGAGCTCCTTTTCCACGCTCTCGAAAATTTTAAAACCAAAGACGCGTTTTACAAAAGAAATAAAGATGGCTACGACACCATATCATTCGACACATTCATTACCGACACCTTAAAACTTTCGGCAACTTTACTAGATAAAGGTTATAGTGGCAAACACATAGCTCTTATCGGTGAGAATAGCTATGAGTGGGTGGTTTCTTATATGGCAATAGTTAGTGCATCGGCAGTTGTGGTGCCTATTGATAAAGAACTTACAGTAAAAGAGATTTTAAATATAATAAAAACTAGTGACTCCAAAATTTTCTTCTACTCTTCATCATACGACGATGCCGCATTGGAGGCAGAATCTGAATTAGGTGTTGAATTAGTGATGACAGATAAGCCACTTAGCAGACATGCTCATCCCTCATTGAGAGAGTTGATAGATATTCAAACCGACAACTCATATCTTGAAAAGATAAAAGCTGTTGAAATAGACAACGATGCCATGTGCTCAATAGTCTACACATCGGGCACCACAGGATTAAGTAAAGGGGTTATGCTTTCGCACACAAACATGCTTACCGATGTTAAAGCGTGTTTCAGCATAGCAAAATTTGGAGGTAATCGTTTTTCTGTTCTTCCTATGCACCACACCTACGAATTTACCTTAGGTGTTTTGTTCTCTATTGCTCAAGGTTGCGCCACATCAATAAACAATAGCATAAAATATGTTGCACAAAACCTCAAAATTTTCTCGCCAACAGATCTTATTATCGTTCCGCTTATTGCTGAAACGCTTTACAATGCTGTTTGGGGAACAATACGAAAAAGTGGCAAAGAAAAATTAGTAAAAAGAATGATCACCATCTCCAACCTACTATTAAAAGTAGGAATAGACATGCGTAAGGTGTTCTTTAAAAAAGTGCACGACTCTCTAGGTGGAAAAGTTCACAATATATTTTGTGGAGGAGCTCATATAGATCCTGCTATTGCTAGGGGTTATCTCGATTTTGGTTTCTATTTCAATATCGGATATGGCATAACCGAGTGTTCTCCTCTTATTGCAGGCAATATATTCTTTAAGCGCGACAAAATGGACTCATGTGGTAAGTCTATTGAATGCAACGAAATAAAAATTGAAGATCCAAACGAAGATGGTGAAGGTCATATAATAGTCAAAGGTAAAAACGTGATGCTGGGCTACTACAAAGATCAGAAAACCACAGATGCCGTTCTTATTGATGGCTGGTTTCATACTGGCGACATCGGAAAATATGATGCCGATGGATTTCTTCACATCACAGGTCGTACAAAAAATCTTATTGTACTAAAAAACGGAAAAAATATATATCCAGAAGAGTTAGAAGGCTACATCTATCAAATACCTTATGTGAAAGAGGTTGTTGTGTATGCCGAAGGGAGCAGTGTTGGCGATGAGGTGTCGTTGGGAGCAGAAATTTTCCCAAATATGGAAAGATTGGAAGAAGATAATATTTCAGATTACAATAGCGTCATTTTAAATGAAGTGGTAAATATAAACAAGGGTTTACCTTATTATAAACGAATTGCGCATACTACCTTTAGAGATAGTGAATTTGAAAAAACAACTACAAAAAAGATTAAAAGGGAGAGTAGATATGGAAAATAATAAAATATTCCAAGAAGTAGCGCAAATTGTTTCAGAGAAATGTGGATTAGCTATTGATACAATCACACGTGAAACATCGTTTCAAAACGATCTTTCGCTAAATTCTTTGCAATTAGTAGAGTCTATTGTTGAGGTTGAGGAGCGTTTTGAGATTGAGATCCCCGACAACAAATTGTTCAAGATCAATTGCGTGGGTGATCTTGTAGATTTTATAGAAGAACAAGCATCATAAACTGTTTTGATAGCTGCAAATTAAGAAGCTGTTACTTCTTATTGCTTAATCTCTTCTTTTGTTACTATGTTGTGCACTAGGGCATAGTAGGTGAGAGCGGAAACAGTTTTTATCCCAAGTTTTCCGATTATGTTTTTTCTGTGAGTCAGCACCGTATTGATGCTGATCGATAGTTTGCCTGCTATCTCTTTATTTAGTTTTCCACAAGCTATCAATTTCAAAACATCTTCTTCACGTTTTGAAAGTTGTTTGCTCTGATCGTGTGTAGATAGTGTGCGGTCTTCTATTATTTTGTCTATATATTTGTTTATAGGGTAGAGTAGCTTCTCTTTTACCTGGGATAGTTGTGCAATCTCGTCTTCAAGATTTGTAAGGGCATATATCACCGCGTGAAATAGATTTATGTTCATCTCACCGCTGGCGTGAATGAGCATCGCGCGTTTTATGTCGGAGATCATCTCTAATGTCTTTCTGTTTGCTGTTTGAGAATTAGGTTCTAAAAGTAATTCGTGAGGTGCAGAGAGATTGTTGAAGTGTGTGCTCTTTTGATGTAGCATCGGGAACTCATCTTTCTGTTCTTGTGCTATGGTTTGTTCCAGCAGAGTCTTGAATTTTGAAAATAGAGCGGCGATAGGTTGTAGTCGTTCGTCGTGAAGTAGTGGTGATAGGTGTTTCTCTAAGTTGTAAAGCTGAAAATCAACAAGGTATCTATAACTTTTGTCAATGTAATCAACCACCGACGACAGAGTGACGTGTTCATCTATACGAGAAGGGAAATAATCTGGGTTTACATATATATTCATAACCTCTAAAAGAGTATGAAAATCCAAACCAATCTCATCTGCGCACTCTTTAATGCTATTTTTACCATAGCCTGGCACAATCCCAAATCTTTGAACAACAGCAATCAGCGATGGATTTTTCTCTATCACTTCGTATAGTTTCATGTAGTGGTAAATAGGCATATTCTTCTATTGTTTTTACAAAAATAGTAATTTTAGAAGCTGTTTTAAGTGGTAGTAAAATGCTGGTAACAAATTAAAACAGCTTCTTAGCTTATTAAATAAAAAAGCCTTCAAATCAATTGATTTGAAGGCTTTTTAGTGTCGGGGTACAAGGATTCGAACCTTGGACCCCCTGCTCCCAAAGCAGGTGCGCTAACCGGGCTGCGCTACACCCCGAAACTGAAATAGAATAGTGTATCTTTTATTTCTGTGTGCAAAGGTATACAAAATTTCGTTGCCTCCAAACTTTTTCTTGCTTTTTTTTAATCTTTTTTTTAATCTTTTCTTAACTAGTTAGAAGTTAAGTAGTTTAAGATTTGATTTTAATTCTGCCATTGTGTATTTATGAAAATGCCACCACTCTTTTGGGTGTTGAACAAATCCAACCGATTTCATAATAGTGGTTAGGAGCATACGGTTTTTGTAGGCTTGCTCGGTCATCTCTCCGTTTTTTACTAACATTTGTTCGTTGCCGACGTGTGCAGCTGCACCGAAATAGTCGAAGTCGTCGCTGAAAAAGTACCTTAGGATTACTTTCCACGGAAACGGCACACATTTCACAGATTT
>JAVVZN010000127.1:0-5066 GCA_036650555.1 Rikenellaceae bacterium | reverse complement strand
TGATTATATAATATTTACTGGGCATAAGGCGTTGTATGGGTCGGCTGGGATAGGTGGATTTTATGCGCGTGACATTACCTCTATCTCTCCTTATCTCTATGGAGGCACTGGTAGCAACTCCGATAGTTATGAGATGCCTGATTATGCCCCTGATAAATTTGAGGCAGGAACGGCAAATATCATAGGCATAGAGATGTTGCTTGCCGCATTGCAAAATCGTCCGGAGCCTCAGCACACTAAAGAAGATTTTTTGGAGGTTCTAGCACGTATAGAGAAGATAGATGGCATAGTGCTATATAGATCTAATGATCTGAAGATGCAAGCTGAGTTGTTTTCTATTCAGCATATAAGAATCAATGTGTCGGATCTTGCACAATCTATCTATGATAATTATGGGTTTGAGGTTAGAAAAGGACTGCATTGCGCTCCACTCGCACATAAGACCCTCGGCACTTTTAGCGAAGGAACGGTCAGATTTTCACTGTCTGCATACCATACAGCCGAAGATTTAAACTATCTTTGTAATTCATTAGAAGAGTTATGTGCTATATTGTAATTACATTTAAAAATTCAAGAGATGCGATAAAAGCTGATAATGCTTGTAGAGCAGCAAATCTTAATGTTCAAGTGATTGCCACTCCCGTTGATATATCGTCGGAGTGTGGAATGTCGATAAAGGCAGGCTTGGATATGAAAGATTCTATTTGCGCATTACTTGAGATGAAAAATATTGAGTATAAGGAGCTGTTTTAATTTATTAATTTTGTTCTTTTCGGCTTTTTTTGCCCTAATTTTCGCTCTGTAAATTCTCATTTAGCTTGCTAAAATCGGATTTTCAGAACAAGAACTAGAACAAAAATAGCTCTAAAATAACTTCGATAACAAATAATATTTATGATAGATTTACTTAAACATAGTGATCAAGGTGGTTGCTCAGCAAAAATTCCTCAGGATCAATTGATGAATATATTGTCTGGGTTAAAACCTTTGAAAGACAATAACATACTGGTCGATGTATCAACCTCTGACGATGCTGGCGTTTATCGTATTAATGATGAAATGGCGCTTATCGTAACCACAGATTTTTTCCCCCCTATCTGCTCCGATCCATACGAGTTTGGTCAGATTGCTGCGGCAAACTCTCTAAGCGATATTTATGCTATGGGTGGAAAACCTCTTCTAGTGTTAAATCTTAATATGTTTCCATCGGTGAAATTGCCTATGGAGGTGTTGGGTAGCATTTTAGAGGGCGGACAACTAAAGATCAATGAGGCGGGCGCATTTGTTATGGGCGGTCACACCATCGAAGATCAAACCATAAAATATGGGTTGGCAGTGGTTGGAACATGTCATCCAGATCATCTGATAACAAACAGCGGATTAGAGGCGGGTCAGAAGCTAATACTCACCAAACCACTTGGGATAGGGGTCTTGATAGCAGCTCGTAGGATGGGGATATGTTCTGATGAGGCATACAATGAGGCAACAACTCAAATGAAAACATTAAATAAAGCGGCATGTGGTGTGATGCAGCAATTTGGAGTCAGAGCAGGCACAGATATTACAGGTTTTGGACTTGTGGGTCATCTAAGCAAAATGGCTGAGTCGAGCAATGTTTCTATTCAGATTGATTGTGATAAACTTCCTATGATAAAAACTGTTGAGGAGTTGCTTGGAATGGGTTGTGTGCCTGGCACTGCATTTCGCAATATAAAATCGGTTGGTGACAATGCTGTGTTTGCCAAAAATGTGTCGCTCCCACGTAAGATGATATGTGGCGATGCACAAACCTCTGGTGGCATAGTGATGTCGGTAGATAGTGATAAATCTGCCGATGCTTTAGCAGCTCTTCATAGTGCAGGATGCGAAGATGCAGCTGTTATAGGCGAAGTTGTGAAAAAACAAGCCAAAAGTTTATATTTTTTCTAATAAAAAGTATTACATTTGCAGTATAAAGTCAAAAACACGATTTATAAATATAAAAATAGAGATCATGCAAATTACAAATTCAAATTACAAAGAACTTATAGAATCGGGTGCACCGATAGTAATCGACTTTTGGGCTGAATGGTGTGGACCATGTCGTATGATTGCTCCTCTGATAGACGAACTTGCCACTGAATACGAAGGCAAAATAACTATTGGAAAATGCAATGTTGATGAAAACGATGAGGTGGCTGCCGAGTTTAAAGTTCGTAATATTCCTACTATTTTGTTTATCAAAGATGGTGTTGTGAAAGACAAACAAGTGGGAGCTGCACCAAAAAATTCGATTGAAAATAAAATAAAAGAGTTATTGTAAATATTGATTGTCGAAAGAGAGTACTGAAATGGATAAAAAGTTAAAAATAGGTATAACACACGGAGATATAAACGGAATAAACTACGAATTAATAATCAAAGTTTTTTCTGATAATCGTATTACCGAACTGTTTACCCCAGTGATTTATGGCAGTGCTAAAGCTTTGACATATTATAAAAATCTTGTTGCCGACTGTGGAAATTTTTCATACCACATGGTTGAATCAGCAGAGGCTGCTCAGCCTCGTCGAGTGAATATTGTGAACTGCATTGATGAGGAGAACCCAAAGATCGAAGTTGGTGTTTCAACCGTGGTTGCAGGTCATTATGCTGTTTCGTCGCTTAATAAAGCTATGCGTGATTTGGAAAGTGGCGCCATTGATGCTGTGGTGACATGCCCAATAAATAAATCGAATGTTCAAAGTGATCAATTCGATTTTGTTGGTCACACCGAGTTCTTTGCATCTAACTTTGGAGGCAAAACACCTCTTATGTTTATGATAAGTGAGCATCTGAAGGTGGGTTTAGTTTCTATACACGAACCACTAGTGAAAGTTCCATCGCGTATAACAGCTGAAACAGTGTTGGAAAAATTGCGTTTGATGAAGCAATCATTGATTCGCGACTTCGCCATACGCGAACCTAAAATTGCAGTGCTTGGAATAAATCCTCATGCAGGCGATTGTGGTTTGTTAGGCAAAGAGGAGCAAGAGATCATTATCCCGGCAATAAACAGTGCAAAATATGAAGGCATCTTTGCTTTCGGACCATTTGCTGCCGATGGGTTCTTCGGCTGTGGTGCCTACAAAAAATATGATGCCACATTGGCAATGTATCATGATCAAGGTCTTATTCCTTTTAAACTTCTTTGTGAGTTGAATGGAGTAAACTACACTGCCGGTTTGTCGGTTGTAAGAACAAGTCCAGCTCATGGAGTGGGTTATGATATTGCAGGTAAAGATATTGCAGATCCTTCGTCATTGCGTGAGGCTATCTATGCAGCAATTGATATTGTGCGTAATCGCGATATAAACACTGAGATCACTGCAAATCCTCTAACAACATTCTCTCGTGATAGCTGGGGAGGAAACGATGCTTATGTGCGTGATATAAAAGTTCCAGGGGCGCCTGAAAGTTACTAAAATGAGTGTAATCCTGAATTTTTTCGGTTGTGATAACACCTCGGACATTCCATTACCATTCACAGATAATGGAATATCCGCGGGTTTCCCGTCGCCTGCCGAAGATCTTTTGGAACATTCGCTCGACCTAAACAAAGAACTTATCAAAAATCCAGCATCAACCTTTTATGCTCGTGTGAGCGGTTGTTCTATGACCGATGCTGGGATAGATGATGGCGATCTGCTTATCATCGACAAATTAGTTGAACCATTCAACGGTTGTGTAGCTGTTTGTTATATTGATGGAGAATTTACTCTGAAAAGAGTTGAATTTGAAAAAGATTATATCCTTTTAGTTCCTAAAAATGCCAATTACAAACCCATCAAAGTCACTAAAGACAACGATTTTATGATTTGGGGTGTGGTCAGATATTCTATCAAGAAATTTTAGAAAATGTTTCTGCTTGTTGATTGCAACAACTTCTTTGTGTCTTGCGAACGTGTGTTTCGTCCCGACTTGCGAGATAAACCCGTTGTGGTTCTATCATCGAACGACGGATGTATTATAGCGCGGAGCAATGAATCGAAAGCTTTAGGTATAGCGATGGGTGAACCGTTCTTTAAGGTACGCCCAATACTTCAGCGCAATAATGTGGCTGTCTTCTCATCTAATATGGCACTCTATGCCGATTTCTCGCGTAGAGTGATGTCTGTTCTGCGCTCAGTGGCGCCATCAATAGAGGTTTATTCTATTGATGAGGCTTTCTTGAATTTCAATGGGGTGAAAGAAGGTGTGGATTTAGTAGAGTATGCGCAAAAGATAGTAGATGTGGTGGGTAGAGGTTGTGGCATACCTATCTCTATTGGCATAGCATCAACTAAAACATTGGCAAAACTTGCCGCTGTACGAGTTAAAAAAAATATAGAAGGTAGTCATGGGGTTTGTTATCTGTCAGATAATGAGCAGATCAAAATAGCTCTATCACAAACCTCTGTTGGCGATGTGTGGGGGATAGGGCGCAAGAGTGTTGTTGATCTAAAACGTAACGGCATAGAAACGGCATTAGATTTTTTGAACACCTCGCCATCATGGATAAATTATAACATGTCGGTTACTGGGCTTCGCACATGGAACGAACTAGCAGGCAGACCATCAATTGAGTTCTCTCCTAATGATGCGAGCAAGTCGATAACAGTGTCGCGTTCGTTCACACGTGAGATTACCGATTTTGAAACACTTTCAACTGCGCTTGCAGCCTTCGTTACTTCTGCCACCCAAAAGCTACGCCGACAAAAATCTGTGGTTGGGCAGATCACTGTCTATGTGCAGTCAGGTAAGTTTTCCACCGACACATTTTTCAGTGAGAGTCGTGTGCATAAATTTGAAGTTGCCACCGATGCTCTTACTGAGATAATCTCTATATCTATTCCAATGTTGAAAAACATGATTCGCGTAGGTGTGGGTTATAAAAAGGCTGGCGTTTTATTCTCTGCTCTTACCCCAAAAGATAATGTAAGAAATAGCCTCTTCGATGAGATAGATCGCACCAAACAAAATAGTTTGATGAATATTGTTGATGATATAAATTCACGCTCTGGAAAAGACACAATTGCGTCGGCTCGTCGTGGTTTCGATAAATTGCC
>JAVVZN010000126.1:0-5072 GCA_036650555.1 Rikenellaceae bacterium | reverse complement strand
GAGGCAAAATCTCAACTTTTTGTTGATCGTCTTTCAGCATGTAAAGGGGTGAAAGAGATACGTCGGTGCGGACTAATGATAGCAGTGGATTTTCACGATGAGCAGCGTCGCGACAAAGTGGTGCGTCGTGCAGTGGAGGCAGGTGTGATCACAGAAGGATTTCTGTTTTGCCAGACAGCGCTTAGAGTTGCACCCCCACTAATCATCACCGAAGACGAAATAAACCAATGTTGCGACATACTACTAGATGCAGCAAACATAGATTAAAGTGTTTTCTAATAATAACAAAAGCCCAAATATAACTATGAAAAAAATCTCAACTTTTATCTCTCTGCTGTTTTTTGTAGGATGCAGTAGTAGTGGTGCTTGGCTAGACAAAAATAGCGAAAAAGTGTCCACCCAAGAACACACTCTTTTTGAGGCGGAAACAATCACCTACAATGTAGCAGAAGAACACTTCTCTTTATCTGCCAATTTCACCACTCAACAAGCCTCTATGGCTGTGATAACTTTTGGTAATGGCTATGAGGTGATGATAGCAAACGGACCATCAAACGGTTCGTTAAGAACTGGTAGCCTATCTGGCATTAGAAATATCTATAAATCAACAGCCAAAAACGAAATTCCTTTCAGCCTTGTTATCGACGTAAAAGGCAAGAATATATCAATAAAACTCGACTCAACAGAGATTGTAAACTACACTCAGCCTGAGATGCCAATGCGTCTTCCACAAAACAAAAATAAAACATTGGGCAAAGGCGTGATAAGTATAAAATCGGTTATTGGTATTCTCACCATCCAGAACCTAAAGGTAGAACATCATAATGCAGTGGTACGAAATGATGGTGCAGTGCAGCCAATGGATGAACAAACAAACCCTATCGCCAAACTACAACAAAACTATTTTCCTGTCATAGATTATCACATACACCTAAAAAGCATAGATCTAAACGGTGCATGGAAGAAATCATGTGAGAATGGGATAAGCTACGGCATAGCACCAAACTGCGGTATAGGCTTTGCCATCACCTCCGACGATATGGTAAAACAGTATCGCGACACAACATCGCACATGCCTTTCTTCTTCGGCATGCAAGGCGAAGGTAGAGAGTGGGTTAGCACCTTCTCTCCAGAGTCACGCGCAATGTTTGATTATGTGTTTACCGATGCCATGACATTTTTAGATCATAAAAATCGACGCACACGTCTTTGGGTTGATAGCACAGTTGTGATCGACATATCAAAAGAGCAATACATGGATTTGATAGTTGATAAAATCGTTAAAGTGATCAACGAAGAACCTATAAATATATATGTAAATCCTGCTTTTCTTCCAAAAGAGATGGCAGATCAATATGATAAATTCTGGACAGATGAGAGAATAAATAGGGTTACAGATGTGCTAAGAGATAAAAATGTGGCTCTTGAGATCAATGCTCGTTATCGTATTCCTAATTTCAGATTTATCAGAAATGCAAAAGAGAAAGGGATCAAATTTGCCTTTGGAACAAACAACGGCAATGAGAATATAGGAGCACTAGAATATTGTATTGAGGCTATTGATTCATGCGGACTTGTTTCGCAAGACATGTGGTTTCCTGCAAAAGAAATTAACCAATAACCTTATAACTAATGAATAAATACTCTAAAAATTTCTGGACGGTAATAGGCATGGAGTTCACCGAAAGAGGCTCCTATTATGGTGTGATGAGCATTCTTGCTATCTACTTCTCAATGGACATAAGCGAGGGTGGACTGGGTTTCTCTAAAGAGAGTGTGGGTGTGATTCAAAGTGTGATAACACCGATCATCTATTTCGTTCCAATTCTTGCAGGCGCACTAGCCGAACGTTTCGGTTATAGATTAATGCTTGGCATCGCCTTTGTGATGATGTCGATGGGTTATCTGTTTACAGGTATTTCAACTCAATATAATTTGGTGTTTGCCTCACTGCTTGTCATGGCTTTAGGCGCAGGTATGTTCAAGCCAATAGTGTCGGGAACAATAGCACACGAAACAAACTCAGCAAACAGTACCCTAGGATTCGGAATATTTTATATGTCGGTAAACCTAGGCTCATTTGTATTTCCGCTTATTCTTGTGCCTATATTGAAAGGAATTGCTTGGAACTATATATTTTTTCTTGCCTCTGCTTGCACAGGACTTCTGCTACTTGTAAACTTCTTTATCTACAAAGAACCTCAGCGCCCTAAAAACAGACAAAAACTAAGCGAAGTGCTTAAAACCACTGTCAGTGTGCTGAAAGATAAAAAATTTATGACTCTTATCCTTATCTATTCTGGATTTTGGGTGCTCTATTTTCAAATGTTTGGAGCAGTGCTATGGTATTTAAAAGAACATGTTGATGTTACTCCTATCAACGATTCTGTGAATGGATTTCTCGCCATGTTTATGAATAATCCGTCGTGGAGCTTCGATATTGAGCATGTCACAGTGATTAATGCCTTTACCATCATTGTTTTGCAACTAATAATATCGAATATAGTAAAGAAATGGAACGCAATGCCAACCATGATCACTGGTGTTCTGATAGGAACAGCGGGCATGGCTATCTTGGCATTCTCTTCGAGCGTATGGGTGTTTATATGCGGACTGATAATCTTCTCAATAGGTGAGATGACAGCGCATCCAAAATACAACTCTTATGTTGGGTTGATAGCTCCTGAAGATAAAAAAGCTCTTTATATGGGTTATTCGTTTCTTTGTAGTGTGATAGGTAGCGGTATTGCAGGAGTTTTAGGAGCATTTCTATACGTTTATTTCACACAAACCGTTAATAATGTACAGATGCTTTGGCTCACATTCTCTTTGATAGGTGTGGCTACTGCTATTGGATTATATATTTACAATAAATTCACCACGCACAATGTATAAAATCATTACCTTCATATCTTTTCTACTACTAGTTTCTAGCACCGCACAGAGTCAAATCAAAGTGGGATGCGAACAGTTTGATCAATATATGCCGATCATAAAGGGTAAAAAGATAGGCATAGTGGCAAACCAAACCACCATGTGTGGTGATGTGCATTTGGTTGATAAGCTCCATGCAGAAGCAATAGATATAAAGTATATATTCTCTCCCGAACATGGCTTTCGCGGAGAGTTAGATGCAGGTCAGAGCGTGGAAAACAGTAAAGACCAACGTACTGGCATCAAGATGATATCGCTTTACGGAGCAGTGAAAAGCCCTCCCGACTCATGTATGCGCGGTATAGATTTTCTTATCTATGACCTGCAAGATGTTGGCGTAAGATATTTCACCTATATCTCAACACTTAAATACTGCATGGAAGCGGCAGCTCGCAATGGCAAAACGCTTATAGTGCTTGATCGTCCAAATCCAAATGGATGCTACACCGACGGACCGGTGTTAGATATGAAATACCGCTCTTTTGTTGGAGAGTTTCCAATACCTGTGGTTTATGGAATGACCGTTGGGGAGCTAGCACAGATGATCCTGGGTGAAGGGTGGTTGGATGGTGGTGCAAAATGCGATCTAAAAATCATACAATGCAAAGATTACAGCCACAACATGCGCTACCGACTACCAGTAAAACCATCGCCAAACCTTCCAGATATGCAAGCAGTCTACCTCTACCCTTCAACATGTTATTTTGAGGCAACAGCATTATCTGTGGGCAGAGGCACCGCATCGCCTTTCAAAATATTCGGACACCCCAATATGAAAGAGTACACATTTAAATTCACACCACACTCTACTATTGGAGCTAAGAATCCACCGTTAAAAGATATAGTTTGCCACGGACGTGATCTCTCATCGCTCAGTAATGATGATATAATCTCAGAAGGAGTAAATTTGGAATACATCATCGAAGCCTACAAATCAATGGGTGGAGGAACAAAGTTTTTCACTTCATTTTTTGAAAAGCTAGTAGGTGTGTCGTATGTCAGATCTATGATAATAGATGGTAAGACCGCTGAGCAGATAAAAGCACATTGGACACCAGATATAACAAATTTTAAAAACAAAAGAGAAAAGTACCTACTATATGATTAAAGAGTTTACAGACGAAGATTACGATCTTTTTGATAGTCTGATGTCCGACATTGATGCCACTGAAAACAGCGATGGCAGAAAACAAAAAAGCGCACCTAAAAAAGAGGGTAGAAAAATAGAGTATAAGGTCACAGAGCCTATCTCTCTACTCGACTTTCTGTTTGGCGTGCTGCCCGACAAAAGCAAAACCACTGTCAAATCCTATCTCAAACATAGACAGGTGTCGGTTGAGAATGTAACAACCACCCAATTCGATAAACCGCTAAAAAGAGGAGAGTGTGTGACTTTAAACACCGCACAAATGGAGGCAACTCTTGTGCATACTATGTTAAGAGTCATTTATGAAGACGACTATCTGATTGTGGCATATAAACGCAACGGACTTCTTTCCATGGCGTCTGATAGCGAACGTAAAAAAACAGCCTACTACATATTAAGTGAATATCTGAAGGCAAAAGATAAAAACAATCGTGTGTTTATAGTGCATCGCCTCGACCGTGAAACATCTGGGCTTATGTTGTTTGCAAAGAGTGCCGATATTCAACATCAACTACAACAAAACTGGAACGAGATAGTTCTTGAACGTAAATATGTGGCGGTTATAGAAGGTCAGCCCAAAAGTGACAGCGGCGAGATAACAAGCTATCTTGCGGAGAACAAGGCATTTACAGTTTATTCAACTCACGATGCAGAACGTGGCGAAAAAGCAACCACCCACTATAAAGTTCTGCGCAAAGGTAATGGCAACACACTAGTTGAATTGGAGCTCGAAACAGGCAAGAAAAACCAGATACGCGTTCATATGAAAGATATGTATTGCCCTATCGTTGGCGACAAAAAATATGGAGGACATACCTCGATAATAAATCGAGTGGCGTTACATGCTCGTCAAATACGTTTCATCCATCCAGTAACTCACGAAGAGTTGAATTTTGAAACACCGATACCAAAACCATTTATGAAACTATTATAAGATGAACAATCGAGAATTTAGTTCATTGTTAGAGATAATGAACCGTCTGCGCAAGGA
>JAVVZN010000125.1:0-5089 GCA_036650555.1 Rikenellaceae bacterium | reverse complement strand
CCGATTTTAGCGAGCTAAATGAGGATTTACAGAGCGGAAACTGGGGCAAAAAGAGCCGAAAAGTACGAGATTAATAAATTCAAAACAGCGTCTAAAACAGTTCTATGTTATTATAATACGTCGATGCAGTTTAAGTCGTTGTATGAGATTTTCAAACGCTCAATAACAGACTCTTCACCTTTACGCAACCAAACACGTGGATCGTAATATTTTTTGTTTGGTTTGTCAGATCCTTCTGGGTTGCCTAATTGACCTTGAAGATAAGCCTCTTTATCAACATAGAAACGACGAATACCATTCCAGAATGCCCATTGCATGTCGGTGTCTAGGTTCATTTTGATCACACCATAGCCGATTGCCTCTTGAATTTTTGCAGGCTCAGATCCAGAACCACCGTGGAACACGAAATTAACTGGTTTAGCACAAGTCTTAGAGTGTTCTTGAATGAATTTTTGTGAAGCACCAAGAATCTCTGGGCTAAGAACAACATTGCCTGGTTTGTAAACACCGTGTACGTTACCGAATGATGCAGCGATAGTGAAGTTAGGGCTGATTTTCAAAAGTTCGGTGTAAGCATACGATACATCTTCAGGTTGTGTGTAAAGTTTTGAAGAATCAACATGTGAGTTATCAACGCCATCTTCTTCACCACCAGTGATACCCAATTCTATCTCTAGAGTCATACCCATCTTCGACATGCGAGTAAGATATTTTTTACATATTTCGATGTTTTCTTTTAGAGGTTCTTCAGAAAGGTCTAACATGTGTGAACTGAAAAGAGGTTTGCCTGTTGATGCAAAGTGTTTTTCACTAGCATCCAAAAGACCGTCGATCCAAGGAAGTAATTTTTTTGCTGCATGGTCAGTGTGAAGAATTACTGGAATGCCATAAGCCTCAGCTACTGTGTGAACATGATAAGCAGCAGATACTGCACCTAGGATAGCAGATTTTTGTCCGTCGTTGCTAAGACCTTTACCTGCGTAGAAAGCCGCACCACCGTTTGAAAGTTGGATGATAACTGGAGCATTGCATGCTCTAGCTGTTTCTAATACTGCATTGATAGTATCGGTACCTGTTACGTTTACAGCAGGGATAGCGAAACCTTTTTCTTTAGCATAAGCGAAAAGATTTTGTACAGTTTCTCCGGTGATTACACCGGCAGGAAATTTTGTTTGGCTCATTGTAATATTTTTTAATATAATTAAACTTATTTTGCTACTTATTAATGGTTGTTATTGGTTTGTGTTCTATCGCAAACCAAATAATAAAAGTGCTACAAGCTAAGAAGCTGTTTTAATTTGTTATCAAAAATTTATTACTGCTATTTTCGATAACAAATCAAAACAGCTTCTAAATATTAAACTTGCTGCAAAATTACTAAAAAAAATTCTTTTTAACAATATACTTTAATTTCAGTTTCTCCTTTGTATGCCATTAATCCGTTTGTGGCTAGTGCATACATCTCATCTTCACCGGGATATACCTCAACTACGGTTATGTATTTAACATATTTTTCTATTTCGGAGCAGATATATTTACTATATGCTATTCCGCCAGTTAAGATTATGGCATCTACATTACCGCATAAAACGGCTGCCATGGCTCCTATCTCTTTTGCCACTCCGTATGCAAAGGCATCAACAATGAGTTTGGCTTTAGGTTCGCCGCCAAGTGCTCTATCAACCACCTCTTTTACGTTTGATGTTTGAAGGTGTGCCACAAACCCACCAGAGCCTATTATCATCTGTTTGAGCTCTTTATAGCTATGTTTTCCGCAGTAGGCGAGGTCGATCAAATCGGCTGCTGCCACACTGCCACATCGTTCAGGTGAGAAAGCTCCATCGCCTGATAGTGCATTGTTCACATCAACAACAACACCTTTATTGTGAGCACCAACCGACACTCCGCCGCCCAAGTGTGCCACAATAAGATTTAGCTCGTTGTAATGCTTATCTATTTTTTCAGCATAAGAACGAGCAACGGCTTTTTGATTTAACGCGTGGAATATACTTTTTCTTTGAAGTAATGGATGTCCAGAGATATGAGCAATATCGGTCATTTCATCAACCACCACTGGGTCGGCTATATATGCTGACACTCCTGTGCCTATCAATTCAGCAATGTATTTTGCAATCAGTCCACCCAGATTAGAGGCGTGAGAGCCGTTTATGCCGCATGTTAGATCGTGCTGTAAGGCATCATTAACCTCATATACACCAGATTTAATTGGCTTGACAAGTCCACCACGACCAACCACCACTTTAATATCTGATAAAGGAATGCCCCAGCTTTTCACAGCACTCATAACCAACTCTTTTCTGAAATCGAATTGTTCTATCACACTATCAAAAACAGATAGTTGCTCGGCAGTGTGTGTTATGTTTTTATCAAATAATAGCTCTCTACTTTGATAGAGAGCTATTTTTGTTGAGGTAGATCCTGGATTTATTACTAAAATTTTAACTTTCATTTACTTTGTGTTTAACACTGCTAAAGCTATTGAATACAATTTAGATTTTTCGCTATCGCCGCGTGAGGTGAGTACACATGGCACTTTTGCTCCCATTACGATAGCTGCAAGCGAGCCATTACAAAGTTTTGTGCAGCATTTAAAGAAAGCATTTGCAGCCTCAATATTTGGAAACACTAAACAATCAGCATCGGCATCAACTTTAGAAACTAGATTTTTTAGTTTTGCTGTCTCTTTGTCGAGAGCCACATCAATAGCTAACGGGCCATCTATAAGTGCTCCTGTGATTTGACCACGATCGCCCATCTTTGAGATGATTGCTGCATCGACGCACGATGGAAGTTTTGGTAACATCTGTTCGGTAGGTGCTATGATCGCCACCTTTGGCATTGTAATGCCAAGTGAGTGAGCCACAGATATTACATAGCGTGTAAGTGCCACTTTTTGACTTAGATCAGGTGCCGGAATAACTGCAACATCGGTGATTGTAAGTAGTTTGTAGTAGCTAGGAATCTCAATGATGGTGACATGACTTAGCACTGCACTGCTAGGAACTAAACCGCCATCTTTAGAGAGTATGCCTCGCATATACTTATCGGTTGAAACCACCCCTTTCATCAATATATCGGCTTTACCTTGATTGATATATGCCACAGCCATCTTCACGCACTCAGTATCACTTTCGAATTCCATGATTTTTAAACGCGTACAATCAATTGAATGTTCTTCGCATATTGCTGTGATTTTTTGACGACTGCCAAAAAGAGTGACATCCACAATACCACAATCTATTGCAGCATTCACTGCGCCAATGGTGTGTGCATCGTTGGCATAAGCAACCACTAAGTGTCGTTTGCCTTTTAGCTTTGCAGCATCAATCAGTTGATCTAATCTTTGTATCATAGATTACTCTTCAAAATTATTGTTTAACAAACGATAAGTGTCGCTTGCTATGACATACTCTTCATCGGTGGTTGCAACAACAACTTTCACCTTAGAATCGGCCGTTGATATGATTGCGTCATCGCCACAAGTGTTTGAATTTACTTGCTCAGCAATTGAAACTCCCATATATTCTAGGTTTGAACATGCGCCAAAACGAACATCAGCATCGTGTTCTCCTATGCCACCAGTGAAAACAATTATATCAACACCGCCCATAAGTGCAGCATATGATCCGATAAATTCTTTAACACGAGCATTGAAAATATTGAGAGCAAGAATAGCTTTTTTGTTTCCGTCTTTGGCTGCTTTGACATTATCGCGCATATCAGACGACACTCCACCTACACCTAATAGACCCGACTCTTTATTTATTAGATTGTTGATTTTGTTTAAGCTGAATCCCTCTTTTTCTGCAATGTATAAAAGTACGCTAGGGTCGATAGAGCCACAACGAGTGCCCATCATCAAACCATCGACAGGAGTGAATCCCATTGATGTATTGATAGATTTTCCGTTTACGATAGCGGTGATAGATCCACCATTGCCAATATGACAAGTGATTAGCTTAGAGTTGTTTATGTCGATACCACACATCTTACATGCCTTTTTTGCAACGAATTTATGGCTAGTGCCGTGGAATCCATATTTACGAATACGCATCTCCTCATAATATTTATAAGGAATGGCATACATAAAATTCTCTTTGGGCATTGTTTGATGGAAAGAGGTGTCGAACACTGCAACTTGTTGAATTGTTGGGAGTAGGTTTTCAATCGCTAAGATACCTTTTAGGTTTGCAGCATTGTGTAGTGGAGCAAGCTCTATACAATTTTCTATCTGTTGTTTAACAGTTTTTGTGACAATAGCACTATCGGTGAAATATTCTCCTCCGTGTGCCACACGATGACCAACTGCGTTTATGTCGGAGAACGATTCAATAACGCCATGTGATGGATCAATTATGGCATTGATAATCATGTTTATGCCGACAGTGTGGTCAGGAATGCTCTTTGAAAATTCGTAAACAGGCTTGCCTACGGGTTTGTGTACTAAAAGCCCGTCGTTCAATCCAATACGCTCAACTTGACCTTTAGCAAGGAGTGTGTTTTTTGCATTAAGCATGTCTACCACTTGATATTTGATCGACGAGCTACCGCAATTTAATACTAAAATTATCATTTCTATATCTATTTATGTAGAATAAATTTAGGCATTAAAACCTATTTATTTGCTTTTTCTGCTTGTGCTTGGCATGCTGTGATTGCTACTAAGTTCACAATGTCGCTCACTGAGCAGCCACGTGAAAGATCGTTGATAGGCGATGCCATGCCTTGTAAAACTGGACCTATTGCCTCAGCACCTGCCAAACGTTGCACTAACTTATAGGCAATATTGCCAACCTCTAAAGTTGGGAACACAAGTACGTTTGCACGTCCTGCAATTTTGCTGCCAGGAGCTTTTTTGCTACCTATGCCTGGAACAATAGCTGCATCGGCTTGTAGCTCGCCATCAATCTGCAATGTTGGATCTATCTCATGTGCTAAGCGAGTTGCTTCAATGACTTTGTCTACAATCTCATTTTTAGCTGATCCTTTTGTAGAGAAACTTAGCATGGCAATACGAGGCTCAATGCCTGCAATCACGCGAGCTGTTTTGCCAGTTTCAACAGCAATT
>JAVVZN010000124.1:0-5107 GCA_036650555.1 Rikenellaceae bacterium | reverse complement strand
TGCACTTTGTTGCATTAGTTCGGCAGCGATAGTGGCTTGACCTTCAATGGTTTTAGGATCATCGAAGGGATGAATAAAACATTTCCCCTCTTTTTCGGCATAGGCTATTGCCTTTGCGTTCGACGCATCAAATGTGTCGCCAATAAGCACTATCTCCACAAACTCGCGTCCAAACATTCTGACTTGTTCTATCTTCTGTTTTGGAGTTGTGGTGGGCATATAAATCACCCCTTTGATTTTCAGTTTCTGACAAGAAAATGCAAATCCCTGCGCATGATTTCCTGCGCTAGCGCACACCACACCGCGTTGCAGCTCCTCGTCTGTGAGAGAGCGTATCTTATTGTAGGCTCCGCGTATCTTATACGAACGTACCACCTGCAAATCTTCGCGTTTAAGCATAATATTTGCATCGTAACGTTCTGAAAGATAAATGTTTTGGAGTAATGGCGTTGAGGTTATTATCTCGTTGAGCGTGTGTTTTGCGGCAGCAACATCTTGTAGCTTTGGAAAGTAGCTCATAATCGTATTACTTTAAATAGGAAAACAAAACAGACAATAAATGCCTGTTTTGTCGCTCCTAATGTATGTGAAAAACACTATTTTTTATTACGCTCAGGACGTAATGAACGAACTGTAACGCCTGCTTGCCACATCTCACTGTCGCGTAGCTCTTTTAGTTCTGCGTCAAGTTTTGCACGATAGTCAGCTTTGCTGTTTGAATCAATAGAACGTTGAGCCTCATTACCGCAAGCCACCTCTGCATAAAGTTCTTTAAATACTGGAAGTGAAGCATCTCTGAATTTTTTCCACCAGTCGAGTGCACCACGTTGAGCTGTTGTTGAGCAGTTTGCATACATCCAATCCATACCGTTTTCAGCAACAAGAGGCATCAAACTTTGTGTAAGCTCTTCGATAGACTCGTTGAATGCTTCAGAAGGTGAATGTCCATGATCTCTAAGTACTTGATATTGAGCTGCAAATATACCTTGTATTGCGCCCATAAGTGTGCCACGTTCGCCTGTTAGGTCTGAATATACTTCGCGTTTGAAATCTGTTTCAAACAAATATCCCGATCCAACACCGATACCCAATGCTATTACTCTGTCGAAAGCTTTGCCTGTTGCGTCTTGGTGGATTGCATAGCTTGAGTTAAGACCTTTGCCCTCTAGGAATAAACGACGAAGTGAAGTGCCTGATCCTTTTGGTGCTATCATTATAACATCAACATCTTTTGGAGGAATAATGCCTGTACGTTCTTTGTAGGTGATACCAAAACCGTGAGAGAAATACAATGCTTTACCAGTGGTCAAGTGGTTTTTGATTGTTGGCCAAAGGGTGATTTGTCCTGCGTCAGAAAGTAGATATTGGATTATAGTTCCTTTTTCGCAAGCCTCTTCAATTTCAAAAAGAGTTTCACCTGGAACCCAACCGTCTGCAACTGCTTTATCCCATGTCTTAGAATTTTTACGTTGTCCGATGATAACATTGAAACCGTTGTCACGAAGGTTTTTTGATTGACCTGGTCCTTGAACACCATATCCGATAATTGCTATTGTTTCGTTTTTAAGGGTTTCCAATGCTTTTGCTAACGGAAATTCCGCACGAGTTACAACATTCTCTATTGTACCTCCAAAATTTAATTGTGCCATTTTTTAAGTTTTATTTTTATTAAGTAATATAAATTATTACAATGTTTTTACTGATTTAGAAGCAGTATATTAGTTGTTAGATTTTAAAATCTATATTTTCGCGATGGAGAATCACACTGCCAGAACTAGTAAACTGTACCAAAATATGTTTCTCTTCCAATTCGTTTTTGAAAGTCGTAATGTCTTCTTTAGAGCCTGTGAGTTCAACAACAATATAGTCGCCTCCAAACTCAATGACACGAGCGTTTTTGTTTCCTGTCACCACCTCATTTGCTGATTTGTCGGCAAACACATCTTTTGAAATTTTGTAGAGTGCCACCTCTTGTGTGATAAGTTCACTGGAGGTGTAGAATTTAGCATCTAATACCTCAACGATTTTGTTTATATGTTTCACCACTTTTTCTATTGTGGTGTGAGTGGTGAGTGCAGTAATAACAAACATACTCAACCCTTTTATCGACGATTCTGCCACACGTAGGCTCTCTATATTGATTTTACGGCGTAGGTAGATTGCTGTGATTCTATTTAATACCCCTACCTGATTCTCGGTAAATGCGGTAACTATATATTCTTGTTTTTCCATAATATTAGTTTTTTATTCGTTGCAAATCTGTTCGGAAATAGACTTTCCGGCAGGTACCATTGGAAACACGTTCTCCTCTTTATCAACAATAACGTCGAGTAGATATGAGCCTTCGTGTTTGAACATCCTATCAATAGCCGATTGGAGTTGCTCCTCATTATAAACTTTCTCAGATTTAATTCCGTAGGCAGATGCTATAACTGAGAAATCAGGATTTTGAAGCTCAGTGAATGAGTAGCGACGATTATAGAATAGCTGCTGCCACTGACGTACCATTCCTAAGAAACTATTGTTTAGGATCACAATTTTCACAGCAATATTATTATGTGCTATTGTTCCGAGTTCTTGCATAGTCATCTGAAAACCACCATCACCTAAAATTGCAATCACATCTTTGGTTGGTTGTCCGAGTTTAGCGCCTATCGCAGCTGGTAGTCCGTAGCCCATTGTGCCAAGACCGCCAGAGGTGATGAAACTACGCGAATGGTTGAATTTAGAATAACGTGCTGCATACATTTGTTGCTGCCCAACGTCGGTTACAATTATGGCATTGCCTTTGCAATATTCAGCAATTGAGTTTATTGCACCGCCCATCTGCAATGTTTCGTTATTGGCATGGATGCTCTTTTTGATAACCAAATCATACTCTCTCTTGTAGGCTTTCTTTGCAACGTCGAACCAAGAGGCATGCGATGCTTTCGTGGTATGTTTTATAAGTTCGTCTACTGCGGTAAGAGCGTCGGCATGGATGCCTAAGAAGCTGTTTACCACTTTGTTTATCTCGGAGTTGTCAATGTCGATATGGATTATCTTAGCTTTTGGTGCGTAACGTTTTATATCTCCAGTCACACGATCGCTAAAACGCATGCCTATTGCTAGGATAGCATCACTCTCTTGCGACATAACATTCGCTGCCACAGAGCCGTGCATGCCAACCATACCAATATATTGAGGATGCGATGAGGGAATAGCCGATAGTGCCATTAACGATGAGGCAATAGGTGCACCTATTTTCTCGGCAAGCTCCAACACTTTTTGTTCTGCCTTAGAGATGATAACACCTTGACCAACGATAATCAATGGTTTCTCAGCTTTATTTAAAAGTTCGGCAGCCTCTTCAATCTGCGAAACAGATAGTTTTGGCGTTGGGTTGTAGGAGCGTAGAGAAGTGCATGGCTTGTAGTCATACTCTTCCAACATCTGCACCTGTGCATTTTTTGTGAACTCTAACACCACTGGTCCGGGTCTGCCACTTCTAGCAATGAAAAATGCTTTTGCAAGAGCTGTTGATAGCTCACTAGCATCGGTGACTTGAAAATTCCATTTTGTGATCGGCATAGTCATGCTTATCATGTCGGCCTCTTGAAAGGCGTCGCTGCCAAGCGCATTTGCACTGACCTGCGCTGTGATACATATAAGTGGGGTTGAATCCACCATTGCATCTGCTATCCCAGTGATTAGGTTTGTGGCTCCAGGTCCTGATGTTGCCATACAAACTCCCACTTTGCCAGTGGCACGTGAGTAGCCTTGAGCAGCATGAACAGCACCTTGCTCATGACGAGTAAGTATGTGGTTCAACTCTTTTTTATGCGAATAAAGTTTGTCGTAGATTGGGATTATGGTTCCACCTGGGTAACCGAAAATAATGTCTACTCCTTCATCTATTAATGATAAAAGTAGCGCCTCTGCGCCCGATATATTTTTGTATGTTGCCATGATTTTACTATTAAATTTTTACTCTTTTACCTCACGTATTCCGCCTCTGTCAGCCGAACACACCATTGATGCGTAGGCTTTTAGTGCTTTACTCACCTCGCGGACTCGTCCAATAGGTTTGTAGGTGCATTCTGAGGCTCTTTTTATCAAATCGCTTTGTGAAACATCCAGTCGTATCTCTCTGCGAGGAATGTCGATGATTATTTTATCTCCATCTTCCACTAGCGCAATCAAGCCTCCTGCTGCTGCCTCTGGCGACACATGTCCGATAGACAACCCTGAGGTGCCTCCGGAAAAACGTCCATCGGTCAGTAGGGCACACGCCTTGTCGAGTTTTACGCTTTTAAGATATGAGGTGGGGTAGAGCATCTCTTGCATGCCTGGCCCGCCTTTAGGTCCTTCATAGCGTATGATAACAACGTCACCACTCTTTACTTTGCCATTTAATATTCCGATGCACGACTCCTCTTGTGAGTTGAACACTCGTGCTGTACCTTCAAAATGCAACAACGAATCATCAACGCCGGCAGTTTTTACTATACATCCATTTTGTGCAATGTTTCCATATAGAACTGCAAGCCCACCATCGTTTGAATAGGCGTTGCTAGCAGATCTGATACATCCAGAAACCCTGTCTGTGTCTAGTTCTTTGTAGAAGTTGTTTTGACTGGCAAATGTAAGATTTATTTCTCTTCCGGGTGCTGATTTGTAAAGATTTAATACATCTTTTGTTGCGTTTGTTGATAATATATCATATTTGTCTATTGCAGTGGCTAGTGTGTTTCCGTCTACGCGTTTAGCTGTTAGATCTAACACCCCTGTCTTTGCAAGTTCTGCAAGAATTGCAATGATGCCACCTGCGCGGTGAACGTCTTCCATGTGGTATGTTGAAGAGGGAGCAACCTTACATAGCACCGCAACTTTGCGCGATAGAGCATCAATATCTTTCATTGTGAAATCTACCTCAGCCTCAGCGGCAATCGCAAGGAGGTGTAGCACTGTATTTGTTGAGCCACCCATTGCAATATCGAGCGCCATGGAGTTCATGAAAGCATTTTTTGTGGCTATCGAACGAGGTAGTAATTCATCGTTCCCATCGTTATAATATGAGTTGCAGTTGTTTACTATTATCTCGGCAGCACGGTCAAAAAGTGATTCG
>JAVVZN010000123.1:0-5115 GCA_036650555.1 Rikenellaceae bacterium | reverse complement strand
GAAGAAACACAAAACCGTGACCCACGTTTGTCGCAAACAATTCGTACGCCAGGCTACACTCGTATTGGCAACACTGCCACACTCGTTCCTGAGTTTGGTTCAACAATGACAGGTTATCAACTGATAAAATTTGTTGCCGACGAAAGTTGGGACACTTACGCAAAATCTGCAAATGATATGCCTGTGTTCAGATATGCAGAGGTTTTACTTATCTTTGCTGAGGCTAAAGCAGAGCTAGGCACATTAACTCAAGAAGATCTAGATATGTCGATAAACAAAATTCGTGGTAGAGTTGCTATGCCGTCGCTCAACAAAGATGCCGCAAATGCCAATCCAGATTCTAAGTTTGCGTTGCTGAATGCCAATGTTTCCGGCGCAAACAAAGGGGTGATCCTTGAGATACGTCGCGAACGTCGTGTAGAGCTTATAATGGAGAGTCAGCGTTGGAATGATATACTACGTTGGAAAGATGGAGCCACAACTTCTCGTCCATTCTTAGGTATGTATTTCCCTGCTTTGGGTGTTTACGATCTCGACCGTGATGGAAAAAAAGATGTATGTATATACGAAGGTAAAAAACCCGCACTTGGAAATCTTCAATATCTAAAGATAAATAGTGACATTACACTTAATGGTGGAAAATCTGGTAACGTCATAACAAATCCAAAGATTAAAAAATCATGGAGAGAAGAGAGAGATTATTTCTATCCAATTCCAATTCAAGAGCGTTTGTTAAACCCAAATCTTACTCAAAATTCTAATTGGGATGATGGTATATAGTATTTATAGTATTTTTAGCTTTTAAGTTTTATAATTGATATATTTGCGGATGATATTTTCTTGCGCAAATATATCTTTTATTTCATGTTTTGTCATTAATTTCTAAAATACAACATAATGAAACAAACTATTAAATTTTTAATAGCTATTATGCTTGTTGTCGGTTCTTCGTTTTGCTCGCGTGCCGATGATGCACCTTATGGTGAGATAGCAAAAAAAAGTAAAGGAGCTCACAGAATCATGTGTTATAATGTGCGTAACTGTCGTGGGATGGATGATGTGCTTGATTATGATCGTGTGGCAAGAGTGATGAAAACAGTTGGGGCAGAGGTTGTTGCTGTGCAAGAATTAGACAGTGCAACGCGTAGAAGCAAAGGCACTGTGGCGCTTTCTGAGCTTGCTACAAGATTGAAAATGAATGCCACTTATGCTCCTGCAATAGATTATGATGGTGGTAAATATGGCGTAGGGTTGCTTTCAAAAGAAAAACCAATATCTTATACCACTATGCCGCTGCCAGGGGCAAAAGAGCGTCGTGTGCTACTTCTTGTTGAGTTTAAAGATTATTATTTTGCTGTGACACATCTCTCGCTTACAAATGAAGAGAGGGTGGAGTCGGTAAATATGATAATTGATCGGTTTAAAAATATAACTAATAAACCGTTATTTATTGCAGGTGATTTTAATGCTACTCCCAAAAGTGATCCTATAAAGCTGATGAGTGGTAAATTTACTGTTCTTAGCGACACAAATGCGTTTACTATTCCTGTTGTAAAACCTAATCGTACGATAGATTTTATATTTGGGTACAACAATGGTTACTCGTTTGATGTCACTCAACGTAAGGTTCTTGATGAGCAAAATGCGTCTGATCATCTTCCTTTGTTTGTTGATGTTGTGATTAAAAAATAGAGGTTATGAGGTTGTTTATTTATAACATATTTATTGCAGTCTTTGTTTTTTGTTCTGCATCTGCACATGCGCAAGACGAGCCTTTCGTAATAAAATATGGTCCATATCTTCAAAACGTTGGAAGCAAGGAGGCTACTATTGTGTGGGTCACTAATCGTAATAGTGTGTCGTGGGTTGAGATTGCACCCGATGATGGATCGCATTTCTATGCAGTGGAGCGTCCTCAATATTATCATACTACATTTGGAAAGAAAAATATAGGAACTCTGCATCGTGTGGTGATCGACTCTTTGGTGCCGCAAACCACATATCGTTATCGTATCTACTCTAAGGAGGTCACCAGTGAGTCGCCTTATCTTGTCACATATGGAAAGGTGGCGGCTAGCGATGCTTATCAAAAAGCTCCGTATAAATTTAGCACGCTTGATAGTCACAAACCCACCACAGATTTTGTTGTGGTGAATGATATTCATGCCTCGTCGGATCTGTTTACTGCGCTTATGAAAAATGAGAACTTAGATTCGGTCGATATGGTATTTCTAAATGGTGACATGGTGTCGAGCATGAATTCAGAAAAGGAGTTGTTCGATGGTTTCCTTTCGCAATGTTCAAATCTTTTTGCTAAAGAAACACCTATGTTTTTCGTTCGTGGAAACCATGAAACACGTGGCGTCTTCTCAACACATTACATTGATTATTTTCCTAGTTCAACAGGCAAACCCTACTACACCTTTTCGCAAGGTCCTGTGTTTTTTGTGGTGTTGGATCCAGGCGAAGATAAGCCCGATAATGATATAGAATATCATGGGTTGGCCGATTTCGATAAATATCGTAGAGATGAGGCTGCGTGGTTGAAAGGAGTGGTTTGCAGTGATGAGTTTACTAAGGCAGAGGTTAGAATAGTGCTTATTCATATCCCTCCAATGGGTGGAACGTGGCACGGAAATCTTGAACTAAATAGATTGTTTATGCCATTATTGAATAGTTCAGACATTGATCTTATGATTTGTGCCCACGAACATCGCCATCGCTTTATGCAAAAAGGCGATGATGGAGCTAATTTTCCGATGATTGTAAATTCAAATAAAAATTCTCTTAGGGTTAGAGTTGATTCAAAAATGATAACACTTGATCTGAAAGATGACACTGGAGCAAAGGTCAAAAACTATACAATTCGGCTTAAATAAGATAAAATAGTTGTACGTTTAGGGAGATATGTAGAAATACATATCTCCTTTTTAGTTTATATTCGTTAGATTTGTAAAAACGAAATGAATTGATGAATAAATTGATTGTACCAATGTTGATAAGCTCAACATTATTATTACAAGGTTGCGTGAGTGAAAAGCTAGAAGCAACACCGAATCCTAATGATCTTGTGTTCAATGATCTTGCCTTATCGTGGGATGAGGCTATGCCGCTTGGTAACGCGTTTGTTGGAGCTTTGGTGTGGCAGAGAGATAGCTGTTTGAGAATGTCGCTCGATCGTATTGATGTTTGGGACCAACGTCCTTCAGATAGTCTTCAAGGCGACAACTTTAGTTACAAATGGGTTGAGGAGCAGCTTGATAAAGGCACATACCAAAATGTGCAGAATAAACTCGACGCTCCATACGATGAGCTTGCTGCGCCATCGAAGATCCCATGTGCTGCAATGGAGTTCGACATCTCGTCACTGGGTAAAGTTGAAGAAAACAGAATTTATATAGATCAGGCATTGCTAGAGGTGTCGTGGGTTGGAGGTGTTAAGATGAAGAGTTTTATTCATGCCTCAGAGCCTGTTGGATGGTTTGAGTTCGATGGTGTTACTAAAGATATGATCCCACAAATGCTTACGCCACGTTATAATGCCGATAAAGCAGCAGGCGTGACTGGTCCGGTGTCGGGGCAAGATCTGCGTAGGTTGGAATATAAGCAAGGTGAGATAAAAGATGATGGGGGTGTTGTTACATATCATCAAAAAGGTTGGGGCGAGGAGTATTATGATGTTGCTATCAAATACGACTATAACGATGGAAAACTTATTGGGGTGTGGTCTGTAAGTTCTTCTGTGTCGGATAAGAAAGATGGCGTTACATCTGCTAGTGGAGCTAATTCATCGGCTTTAGCCCAAGTGAATAAAGCTTTCAAACGCGGAATAGCCAAAGATTATGCCGCCCATAAAGAGTGGTGGAGTGGCTATTGGAATCGTTCTGCTATCTCTGTTCCAGATAAGGTTATTGAGAAACAGTACTACAATGAAATGTATAAATTTGGATCTCTAACACGCGAAAATTCATATATAATTCCTTTGCAAGGAGTGTGGACTGCCGACAATGGTTTGTTGCCTCCGTGGAAAGGCGATGTTCATCACGACTTGAACACAGAACTGAGTTACTGGCCTGCCTACACTGGTAATATGTGCGATATTGGAATGAGTTTTTTAAACACTCTATATGCTCAGAGAGATGTTAATCGTGCTTACACCAAAAAATTCTTTGGAGTAGATGGAATCAACGTGCCAGGTGTTGCCACTTTGAGCGGAGAACCAATGGGTGGTTGGGCGCAATACTCTTTTTCGCCAACTATTTCATCTTGGCTGGCACAGCATTTCTATCTTCATTGGCGTTACACTATGGATGAGAAATATTTGTCGGAGATGGGTTATCCTTACGTAAAAGATGTTGCTACATTTATTGAAAATATAACGCATATCAATAGCGACGGCTTTAGAGTTCTTCCTTTAAGTTCTTCGCCTGAGATATTCGATAACTCATCTAAGGCATGGTTTCGTACGATGACAAACTACGATTTAGCACTTATCAAATATGCCTTACATGCAGCATCAAAGATGTCTGAGGCATTAAATCTAAGTGACGAATCTCAACATTGGGCAAAAATAGAGAGTGAGCTACCCGATTTCGATATAGATAAAACCACCGGAGGATTAAATTTCGCTATGGGTAAGCCTTACGATCAGTCACATCGACACTTTGCACATGCCATGGCTATCCATCCAATGTCGATTTTTGATGTCACATATTCTGATAAAGATAAGAAGGTGGTTGATGCCACAATAAAACTTTTAGATGAGGTAGGTCCTGATTATTGGACTGGCTACTCATATAGTTGGTTGGCAAACATGAAGGCTCGTGCATTAAATTCTGATGGTGCTCGTGATGACTTGAAAACTTTTGCAGAGTGTTTTGTCTTGCGCAATGGATTTCATGTCAATGGCGATCAATCACGTTCGGGTAAGAGTCTTTTCACATATCGTCCATTTACGTTGGAGGGCAATTTTGCCTATGCGTCGGCCTTGCAAGAGATGATGTTGCAGAGTCACACCGATATAGTTAGAATATTTGCTGCTATACCCGACGATTGGGCAGATGTAAGTTTTGAAAATTTAAGGGCTCAAGGTGCACTTGTAATCTCAGCACAACG
>JAVVZN010000122.1:0-5117 GCA_036650555.1 Rikenellaceae bacterium | reverse complement strand
TGTTGGTGCTGGTGAGAGTGCAGATCTTAAAATTACTGCATCAACTCTTTATAAGGTGCTACTCAATGGTAAATTTCTTGGTTATGGGCCTGCTCGTGCTGCACATGGCTATTTCAGAGTAGATGAGTATGATATATCAGATCTAGTGCATGTTGGCAAAAATAGAGTTGAGATAGAGGTGGCAGGTTATAATGTTAATACCTACTACACCCTAGATCAACCATCATTTTTGTTGTCGGAGATAGAGGTCGATGGCAAAGTTGTGGCTGCTACATCTGCCGATGGTGTTGATTTCAAGGCTCGTATAAATAACGAAAGATTGCAGAAAGTTGAAAGATATTCGTTTCAACGTCCATTTACAGAGTATTACAGAATGGATAAATCATCTGTTAATAAAGGAGAGAAGGTAAAACTATCGGAGTGTGCTCCCTCCAAACTTTTGCCTCGTGCTTTATTGATGCCAGATTTTAATGTTGTCGCCCCTCAGAAAATTTATGCCACAGGTGTTGTTTCGTATCGTATTCCAGAAAAATACATACCATCCGATAGATCTATTGCAGGCATAAGCGAGATATTTAAAGGTTATAAGAGTGAAGATATAGATTCTCTCCCATCTAAGATGATTCAAGAATATGTGCCATCTGCGCAAATGATAGTAAATTCAAAATATAATGCCGAACCAATAGAGCTAAAGAAGCATCAAACTGTGACATTAGATTTTGGAACTAATCTTTCGGGATTTATAGGATCGAAAATAGTATGTAAAGAGCCAACACAAATATGTTTGTATTTTGATGAGATGCTTACAGGTAGTGATGTAAACACTCGTAGTCGTCAGTCTGACATAAACAACACTATTATATATGAACTGCAACCTGGCACATATGATCTCGAAACATTCGAGAGTTACACTTTTAAATATCTTAAATTCATAGTATTCAATGGTTCTTGTAGGATAGAAAATATTTATCTTCGTGAGTATGCCTATCCAAAAAATAATCATACCTATTTTGAGAGTGACAACAATAAAATAAATGCAATTTTTAATGCTGCCTACCAGAGTTTCCGCCAAAATTCAGTTGATGTTCTAACTGATTGCCCATCTCGTGAGAGAGCAGGCTGGTTGTGTGATAGTTATTTCATTGCAATCGTAGAGAAAGACTTGACAGGGAAATCTGCGGTGGCGCGTAATTTTTATGAAAATTATGCCCTACCAGAGAAATTCAATTTTATACCCGATGGAATGATTCCTTGTTGTTACCCTGCCGACCATAACGATGGAGTGTTTATTCCAAACTGGTCTATGTGGTTTATTCTCCAAGTAGAAGATTTTCACATGCGTAACAACGACACTCTATTAACATCGCAGCTAAAACCAAGGATAGAAAAACTACTGACTTATTTTGAGAAATTTGAAAATAGTGATGGATTATTGGAGAATCTCGAAAGTTGGATTTTTGTGGAGTGGTCGCGTGCAAACAGTTTTGTGGATGGTGTGAACTATCCAAGCAATATGTTGTATGCAAAGGCTTTGCGCTCTGCTTATAAGCTATATGGTAATGAGAAATGGTTGTTGAAAGCGCGTGCAATAGAGAAAAAGATAATAGAACAATCGTTCAATGGCAAATTTTTTGTCGATAATGCTCTACGTGATGCAGCAGGTGAGCTTGTGCCAACAAAAAATATGACAGAAGTGTGTCAATATTATGCGTTTTATTTTAATATAGTGACGCCAACTACTCACAGCGAATTATGGCATAGACTTGTGACTGAATTTGGACCTAAACGCGATCCGGCTGTTCAATATCCCGATGTGTTTGTTGCCAATGCTTTTGTTGGAAATTATATGCGGCAGGAGTTGTTGTCGCGTTATAATCTTAAAAATCAGCTACTAGGCGAGGTGCAAGATTATTTCTATCCTATGGCTGAGAAAACAGGAACCCTTTGGGAAAATATGGGAAGTTATGCCAGTTGCAACCATGGGTTTGCGTCATATCTTGCACATATAATCTATCGCGATATTCTGGGCGTAGATATAAATTATTCAGATAAAATTATAACTTTGTCGATTCCAGACATTGACATAGATCATTGTAAGGGTTCTGTTCCTATTGATAATGATGCAATTGAGGTGGAATGGACACGTTCCGATAAAAATATAAACTACAAAGCTCCCAAAGGTTATACAGTAAAACTTAAATAAATTTTTCCCCAAAAAAATGAAGAAAATTATAATATCACTTATTTTTGCAACATTTGTAATGTCGTCGGTTGCTCAGAATGTTATAGACTTATCTGGAACATGGAAATTTAAACTCGACAGCTTAGATCGCGGAGAGAGCCAGCGCTGGTACGCCGTCACATTTGATGAAAATATCACTCTGCCAGGCACAACAGACCTTGCACAGAAAGGTGTTAAGAATAGCTTGACGCTAAAACTACAAAAGCCTCAACTTAGTCATCTCACTCGTAAACATCGTTACGTGGGTGTGGCATGGTATGCAAAAGATGTGTTGGTAGATAAATCATGGAAGGGTAGTAAAGTAACTTTGGAGTTAGAACGCGTGATATGGAAAACTAACGTGTGGGTGAATGGGCAAAAAATTGCTAAATCTGAAGAGTCGCTTGTTGCACCACACAGATATGAAATTTCTGAGTATCTTACGCCTGGAGCCATAAACAAAATTGTTGTCAGCATCGACAATCGCAAACAACACGATATTACGGTTGATGATATGGCACATGCCTACACCGATCACACTCAAATCATGTGGAATGGGGTGTTGGGCAATATCACCCTTACAAAACATGATGCGCAAGATATTAGTAGCGTGCACGTATATCCGGCATCAAACCGATCATCGGTGGATGTTGCAGTTGAGTTAGACAACTCAAAAAAGAAAAATGTAGATTTTAAAATATCACTCATAAATAACGCATCGGGTAAAGAAGTTTCATCTATTACCGAGAAACGTGTTTTGCCTATTGGAAAAAGCAAGCAACAATTCTCATTGAAGAATCTCACTTCAATCGAAGAGTGGAATGAGTTTAATGCTGCTCTCTACACTATTGCCGTTTCGGTAGGGTCACAGACAAAAACGGCTGAGTTTGGTTTTCGTCATATTGAACACGATGCTAATCGTATGAAAATAAACGGAAAACCACTTTTTTTGCGTGGTACGCTTGATTGTTGTGTGTTTCCGCTTACAGGCACTCCGCCCACCGATAGAGAGTCGTGGTCAAAATGGTTTACAACAGTTAAAGAGTGGGGTATGAACCATATTCGTTTTCACTCATGGTGTCCACCTAGTGCTGCTTTTGAGGCAGCTGATAGATTGGGTTTGTATCTCCAAATAGAACTACCATTATGGTCTACAACCATTAAAAAAGATAGCTCACTCATCAACTTTCTCAGATCAGAGGGTGATAGAATTTTTGAAGAGTATGGAAACCACCCATCGTTCTGCTTGTTTACGCTTGGTAATGAGCTACAATCAGACTTTGATGTTCTGGGTGCGCTTTTGAAAGATATTCGTCGTAATGATGGTCGCCAACTCTACTCAACAACCAGTTTCACATTTGAAAAAGGTCACGGCACAAAACCTGAGACAGCCGATGATTTCTTCATAACTCAATGGACAGATAAAGGTTGGGTACGCGGGCAAGGTGTGTTCAATCAGCAATCACCAACATTTGACAAGAATTTCCGTGCTTCAATAGAGGGGCTCACAGTGCCTCTTATCACACATGAGATAGGTCAATACTCAGTTTATCCCGATATTTCGGAGATAAAAAAATATACAGGAGTACTCGATCCTATAAATTTCAAGTCGGTTGAGGCCGATCTGAAAAGCAAAGGACTTATTGATAAAGCTCCTGCATATCTAATGGCGTCGGGTCGCCTTGCGGCTCTACTTTATAAAGAAGAGATAGAGAGAGCATTGAAAACCGATGGCATAAGTGGATTTCAACTACTGAGTCTATCTGATTTCCCCGGACAAGGCACAGCCTTAGTAGGGTTGTTGAATGCTTTTGGTGAGAGTAAAGGTGTGACCTCTGCTAAGGAATTCTCTGAGGCAGCATCGCCAGTCACTCCGCTTATGTTGTTTCCAAAAGCCACATACACTAGCGATGAGCAGTTTATGGCAACAGTCGATGTGGCAAACTATCATCTTGCCGATATAGTTTCACATGACATTGAGTGGAGCGCAACCGATGGTAATGGAGTGAAATTGTTCTCTGGTAATATTCCGATTAAAGTGGTGGAGCAAGGTTATAATAGCGCTCTGGGCGAAATATCATTTCCTCTTTCTACGATTAGTAAAGCCACAAAAATTGTTCTCAGAGTTAAAATTGCAGGTACAACCTACCAAAATAGTTGGTCGATATGGGTATATCCATCGAAACTAAATATGGATCTAGGAAAAGTGAAGTTCACTAAAGATCTTGCGGAAGCAAAACGTCTATTAGCCTTGGGAGAAACAGTGTTGTTGAACCCTTCGTGGAAGAGTGTTAAGGGCATAGAGGGCAAGTTCGTGCCAGTGTTTTGGAGTCCAGTCCATTTCCCAAAGCAAGCAGGCACAATGGGTGTGCTATGTGATCCCAAACATGCGGCGTTGAAAGAGTTTCCAACCGATTTCCACACAGATTGGCAATGGTGGGATCTCAACACAAAATCTACTACATTAATAATAGATAGCATAAAAGGTGCAGAGCCGATAGTTGAAATGATAGACAATTTCACAAACAATCGTCGTCTTTCTATCTTGTTTGAGGGTGCGGTAGGTAGTGGAAAATTAATAGTATCAACAATCGACCTTAGCACTGATATTGATAAACGTCATGTAGCTCGCCAAATGTTATATTCCCTACTGCAATATATGAATAGTGCTGCTTTTAATCCTAACCCTATTGAAAATATAGAGGCATTAGATTTAATGATTGATGCGTCGATAAACAATAAAACAAGTAGTGCAGAGGAGATATATTAACAAATTCAAACAGCTTCTAATAATTATTGATGGCTTAGGTGAAAATTTCCTAGCCCCATATTGCACAAGCATGCTACAAATTAAAGTAAATCATACCATTACATACAACGTTTGAAATTTTTACCA
>JAVVZN010000121.1:0-5118 GCA_036650555.1 Rikenellaceae bacterium | reverse complement strand
TTTCAACTTATCGCAATGTTTTTAATGCAATTTCAACTTACCTTGCAGATATTTTAAACTATTTTGAGAGTTAATTTATTGATGTCCGATTAAAAATTATGCCTTCACTTAATGCAAACCCAAGGAGCCACCACGGCAGCTCTCGAAAACACACTGCATTTGAAATTTTTACTAGACAGCACTTACTTACATACAATAAAAAATGGCTGAGCATAAACTCAGCCATTTTCGTATTATTTTTATCAAAGATTATTTGATATTGAATTTCAAAAATTCAACTTCGTTCTTAGCTTGCGCAGCATAAGAAGAATCTTTTGCAATTGCAGCGTTAAGATTAGAAGTTACACCAGCTTGGTTACCTTCTCTTGCAGCGATGATAGCTTTAAGATAATCAGCAGCAGCAGAAGTTTCAGATGACAAAATTGATTTTGCACGTGAAATATTACCGTTGCAGAATTCAGCAACTGCTAGGTTGTAACCATTAAGAGTTTTAACAGCTGAATCGTAGTTACCTTCTGCAAGATTAACAAGACCCATGTTGTATTTAGACTCTGATGTAGAGATTGAAGAGAAATATTTTTTAGCCTCAGCTTTGTTACCTTCGAAAAGAGCAACAACACCTAGGTTATTGATAACTTCATTTGAAGAAGAGTTAAGCGATGCAGCTTTTGCAAATGCAGATTTTGCTTCGTTAATTTTGCCTTCTTTAGCAAGGATAACACCTAGGTTATTCCAACCTCTGTAACATCCAGAGAAGTTTTTAGTTGCAGCAGCATAAGCTTTAGCTTTTGTTGCATTGTCGTTGAAAAGAGTTGCACCGTAAAGAACTTCTTCCAATTTCAAAGAGTTGATGTCGCCATTAACTTTATCTTTAATTTCAGCATCTGTTAAACCTTCGATGTCTACATTAACTTGTAGTTTAGAACGACGAAGTTCTGGAAGGATTTTTTCAGCAAGAACTTTAAATACTGCAGAAAGGTTTTTGATTTCAGCATCACGTTTTTGTGGATCTGAAGTCATAGCAAGGATTTGAAGGATAAGGTCTTTTTGCTCGATGTTTGATTTCTCAACCATTTCTTTGAAACCATCCCAGTCTTCACCTAGAGCATCAACTTGGATAGCTTTAGCAGGAGTATTGTCTTTTTTGAATTTTTTAGAAACTGCAGATTCTGTTGTTTTACCACGGTTTGCAGAAAGTTTGTCATTCAAAGTAAGAGGACCATCTGGAGATGCGTATGCTTTAGTGTAAACATCGCTAACAGTTCTTCTGTAAGCACCTTCGTTTTCTTTAATGAAATTTTGAAGAGTTGCAAGTTCTTCTGTTGTAAGTTCTTTAGGACGTACAACTGAACTGTTTATTAGGTACATGATACGAGCCTCTTCAGAGATAGTAGTAACTCTTTTGAAGTTATCAGGAGCAATTGCAAGTTGAGCAAAATCGTCAGCAAGAAGTTGAACTGTGCTCACACCTTCAGCAACAACGATTTCTTTAGGGAAAGCGATGAAATCTTTAGGTTTTTTGTTGCAATCTTTGCAGCATTTAGCTTCAACACGTAGGACTAAAGTTGAACGCTTAGCCTCAGGTTTGTATGTAAATGATGCAGTTTGAGAGATTTTACTTGCAGTTTTGTAAGGAACCACTTGGTAATTGTCTTTAACTTTTTCTCCTTGGAAATATTTAGGGGTGCCAACTATTTCGCCACCTTCATATTTTAATACAGGAGTAACTTTTAGAACTGCTGTCTTTACAAAATATTTCGCAGGAACGTCTAGTGAGAATGTTGCATCTACTGTTGCACCTTTAAGAGATAAGATTGCAGGAGAGCAAGATACACCAACTGTATCGACTTTCTTAGAAACTTTTTTGAAGCAGTTACAGCTTGTTAGAGTAAGCGCAGCAAAGGCTGCCACAAAACTAACTTTCAAAAACTTTTTCATAGTAAATTTGTTAGATTAGAATTAAATTATTTGTTTAAATATTTGAATTATCTATGTATAATGCAATATGTCGCAAAGATAAACAATTTTTTGTATATTTATCACAAAAACTGAATATTTATGCCTACACTTGTGCAACATATTAACAATAAGACAATTATAGCTCAATAAATGAGCTATAATTATTTTAAGACTAATATCTTGGTTTATGATCACGACGATCTCTATCTGAGCCGCCACGGCGATCACGATCACCGCCCCTATCATTACTACGACGTTCTGGTCTTACTGGTTCAACCCAACCTTCGGGTTGTGGAAGTAATGCGCGACGTGAAAGTTTTAATTTTCCTGTTTTAGCATCAACATCAATAAGCTTAACCTCAACAACATCACCCTCTTTAATTGGAGTTTCTTCCATTGTTTCAAAACGTTTGTAGTCTATCTCAGAGATATGCAACAAACCATCTTTACCTGGAAGTATTTCTATAAATGCACCGAATGACATTATTGATTTAACAGTCCCTTTGTAAACTTGACCAACTTCGGGAAGAGTAACTATACCTTTAATACGTGCAATAACAGTGTCGAGTGCAGTGCGATCAACAGCGAAAATATCAATTACACCCTCTTTTTCAACCTCAGTGATAGTGATTGTGGCACCTGTTTGTTTTTGCATCTCTTGAATCACTTTACCACCTGGGCCTATTATAGCTCCGATAAATTCTGAAGGAATACGCATTTGAACAACACGAGGCACATTTGGTTTGTAATCTTCTCTTGGCTCTTTTATTGTTTCTAGAATTTTTCCTAATATGTGCATACGACCTTCGCGAGCTTGCTCCAATGCTTTAGAAAGCACCTCATAAGGTAGACCATCAACTTTAATATCCATTTGTGTTGCTGTGATACCGTCGGCAGTTCCTGTCACTTTGAAGTCCATGTCGCCTAAGTGATCTTCATCACCCAATATATCTGAAAGTACAGCAAATTTACCGTTTTCTGTGTCGGTGATAAGACCCATGGCAATTCCTGACACCGGTTTTTTGATTTTCACACCTGCATCCATTAAGGCTAGTGTTCCAGCACATACTGTTGCCATTGATGATGATCCGTTTGACTCAAGAATATCAGATACAACACGAATTGCATAAGGATTTTCCTCTCCTGTTGGGATCATTGGTTTCAATGCACGATATGCTAGGTTGCCATGTCCGATTTCACGACGTGACAAACCACGTGCTGCACGTGCTTCACCTGTTGAGAATGGAGGGAAATTGTAGTGAAGAACAAATTTTTCAGAACCTTGAACTAAAACTTCATCTTTTTGTTTCTCATCAAGTTTTGTTCCTAGGGTTACGGTTGTAAGTGATTGTGTTTCGCCACGTGTAAAGATTGCAGATCCGTGTGCTCCGGGTAGATATGATACTTCCGACCAGATAGGACGAATTTCTGTTGTTTTACGACCATCCAGACGTTTACCTTCATCTAAGATCATATTACGCATAGCTTTTTTAAGCACGTCATCATGGAAATAGCGTTTTGCCATATTTCCGATTTTGGCTAGCTCTTCTTCGCTAAATTGAGATAAAAACTCTTGCTCAACCTCATCGAATTTATCACTACGTTCGTGTTTTGAAGAGTCGCTCATAGCGATCTCGTAAACTTTATCGTAGGTTTCTTTAATTATTCTTTGGCGTAGTTCTTCGTCACTTTGCTCATGGCAATAAGTACGTTTAACATCTTTACCTAGTTCTTTTGCAAGTTCAATCTGAACAAGGCAATGTTTTTTGATCTCAGTATGAGCAACTTTGATTGCCTCTAGCATTTCTGCCTCAGACACCTCTTTCATTTCACCCTCTACCATAAGGATGTTGTCGTAGGTTGCGCCAACCATGATATCTATATCTACGCTCTCCATTTGAGAGAATGTAGGGTTTATTACCCACTCACCACCAATACGTGCCACACGCACCTCCGAAATAGGAGCTGCAAATGGAATATCAGACACTGCAAGTGCAGCACTAGCTGCAAGACCTGCCAAAGCATCTGGCTGAATATCGCTATCGGCTGAGATAAGGGTTACTGTTACAAATACGTCTGCGTGATAATTTGCAGGGAAAAGAGGACGGATAGCACGGTCAATAAGACGCGATACCAAAATTTCTTGATCGGAAGAACGAGCCTCACGTTTCATGAAACCGCCAGGGTAACGACCTATTGCAGCATATTTCTCTTTGTATTCAACCTGAAGAGGCATGAAATCGCAATCATCTTTTGCGTCTTTTGCTGCAACAACTGTTGCTAATAACATAGTGTCGCCTTGGCGAACCACTACTGCACCGTCGGCTTGTTTAGCCAATTTGCCGGTTTCGATAACTATTTGGCGATCGCCACCTAGTTCGATAGTTTTCTGTGTAAGATTATACATGCAAATCTTAATAAATTATTTAACCTTCTATAAATCTGTGCAAAGGTAATTAAAAAATAGTAAAGTAGAATAAAAATCATTGTTTTTTTATTCTCAGAGATAGTTGTAATGATAATTCACGCACTTAATTGATGTATTATTGACATAAAATAAGTGTATCTTTGCTTTTTTGATTTCTACGAGCAACTCTCTATCGTCAATTCACGATCGCATCCCAAAGGTTTTATCTCAAGATAACCATTGTTAGAACCTTCTATCTTTATCTTTTCAAAACTAGATTCTGGTTGTAAGGAGATGTTGCATTGGTCAATGTTTTTAACAAACACACGCGTTACCGCTTTATCGCTCGACTGCTCTCTCCATTTTTGAGTGTATAAGTTGTTCTCAAAATCGTTTTTATACATAATCAGCTCCCCGCTGGTTGCCATAGGATAGTTCCGCACTATTGTTTTGGCAAAATACTCATGTTTTTCTACTTCAAACTCAATATATAAAAGTTTTTACAAGAAGTTTGTGGCTTGCTTTACTATCTACGGTATGGTGCTTAATTTTGGGATATCCTGTAGCGTATATTATATCTAAAATGAAACACAATAGAATAGTTGTAAAACAAAGCCAACATACAAATTTTCTTAATAATAGTTATTTGTAACACATAACTGGGCACTTTATTCTATGTGACCACTATAATTCTAAAGAGAATTGCCTAGTGTTAGCTTAAGTTCCAAGTCTTGTCAGTTATTAATCTGTAC
>JAVVZN010000120.1:0-5156 GCA_036650555.1 Rikenellaceae bacterium | reverse complement strand
GTTGTAGCGCTTAGCTTGGTAGAATGGAAGTCCTGGATAGAACTCAGAGCCATATTGTGAGTGGTAAGCGAATTGTGGGTCACCAAAATAAAAATCATTACTAAGCCCAAAACCTTTTATCATCACCGATATATTAGCTTGCCAACCTACGGAATTTACCCATGGCGTATCTCTGTCGAGCATTCGTTTGTGCTCCATCGACGATAGTGTTCCAAACGACACGCGGAGCTCTTCAAATTTTGGGGCTAGACTTTGTAAGTCGGTTCCTACATATAAATTATATTGAGTGCGTTCCAGTAAGAAGGCATCACCTAGATAGTAGTCCTTTTTGAAGTGATTTAATAGTAGGTTTGCTCCTACTATAAGTTTCTTATCGTAGAATGTGTACTCAGACGATGCAGCAAGCAGAAACTCATCTATTCGTAGCTTCTCATTCATGCCATACCAGTCGAAAAAGAACTCTGCATAACCTGTTTTTTTGGTGTTGGCATATTGTAACATCAAGCCCTCAATGTTTGTGTCGAAGAAACAGTAGTCTTCGCGGAAAAAGCTACGCGGATAGTGCGCCACAGAATAGCTACGTGGAAATGATCCTGCCACAGCACCGAAGTTATCGTTTTTAAAACGATAGTAAAGAGTGTAGTCGGCACGTGTGGGAAATATTGAATCGCCTAATGTTTGAAGGATGTCGGCTCCAGCCATAAGCATGTGGTTCTCGCCTAGTTTGACACCCACCTGAGGTGCTAGCTTAACTCTGAAAAGCGATCTTGTGGGTTCGTAGGGGTCGCTACTTTCAAGATTATCAAAGTTGAATCCGAAATCAACTATATAGTGAAATTTCTGAGCATTCACTCCGTTAGATAGAAGTATTAGCGTTGCTAGTAGTAAGCTTTTAAATATGGGTTTCATTATCTATATAAGGTTATTGTGATCTCAATACTAAGTTATTGTAATTTCAATATTGAATTTTTTATACTATCTACATTTGTCTGTATTTGAAGAAAGTCACTTTTCTTCAATTTTGCTTTTGTTATTTTGTAGTCAAAGTCACCATTTTTGCCTTTTATGTCTACCCCTGCTTTTATTGGAAGAGGCGATTTTATGATCGACACGTTATAGGCGTAGTTTATGTCGAAGTTTTTGAAGTCTATGGTTTGTGTTCCGCCTATTATAGCACGGTAGCGGTCGATCTCGATCTCAAAAGGAGGAACATCCACTACCCCACCTTTGCGCACCACAATATTAACGCCGAGTGAATCAATGGTGTTTTTCTCTTTATTTTTAAAGAGTAACATTTTTGAGATACGTCGTAATTTTTCACCATCCATAAGCACGAGGTTTGTGCCACTAAGCGACATAACCGACTCTAAAGTTGGGAGTTGTATTGTCATCTCTTTACTAATGTCGGTGCGAGCTGCCATATTGAAATCAATAGTGCCATCAAAACTTTTAAGCACAGGCATTATAGAGTCGATAGCAGGAATAAATTTCACCAACTCTTTAATTACTATCTTCTTAGCATTAAGATAAAATATTGCCGTTGCTAGTGAATCAGATTTTGGATGGTAGGTTCCAGCTATGTTCATGTCGGCTCCTGCGGCAAAGAAATTAAAGTTCCGCAAAGTCATGGCTCCGTTTTTTATATCCATCTTGCCATCAATGTTATCAGCTTTCAATTCTCCAAAAGAGATGCGTTTCACATTAAGAGATAGATTACTTACTATATTTTTTGGAATAAGCATGATTTGCATAGCTTCTTTTGGATCTTTCTGCAACTCTTCTTCTATTTTTGCTGCGGCCACATTTGGCATTGCCTTTAATGATGCAACATAGAGCTGTGCCAGATCAATGCTACTAGATGTTATGCTTAGGTTGCTAATAATATCTTTATCAGATTTCTTTAATAAATTGCCAATAAAGTTTTCAACATGACCAGTGGCAGTGATATTACTATCTCCAACTGTGATTTTTGTTTTGTTTAGGTCGATAGTGTTGTTTTTAAATGATATTAGACTACCGTGCATAGCTATCTCAACAGGAAACTGCGAAGAATAAGCTCTCAACCCATCGAAACCAACAAACCCATTGATGCTGAATTTACTTTTACGTGTAGAATCGGGAGTCATACTAATATTTAATGCCGCAACTCTCAACGATGCGTTTGTTTCACTTTGTATGGCAGTGAGATCAGTTGAGTCAGCACGTAACGAAAGCGAAATATCGGGTTTGGTGCTACTCTCTTTCGATGGAACAATTTTCAGTATAGCTTTCGATGAGGTTAGGTGGGCTTTAAGAGTATCGGTTATGGCAAAATCTATCTTACCAAGGGTCAATTCGCCTATCATCGGAGTAATATCTTCTTTATGTTTTTTCATCTGTGCTGCTGCACTGAGCTGCACGTTTGATAAAGAGACCTCTAATCCGCTTTTATCGCGAAATCCCACACCACTAAAACTTATATCTGCTGCAAGATTGGCTTCACCTTTTGTTACTTTTGCCACCTTTGAGTTGTTACCGAAATTAAATCTTCCGTTTTTCATCTCAATATAGAGGTAGCTACGATTTGTTGAGTCAATAAGTTTCGAGCCGTTGATTGTGATTAACAGATTATTGAAATCTGATTTTCCATCAAGATATATCGAACCATAATCTCTACTTTTGAGTATGTGTTTTGTAAACTGACCTTTCAGCTCGGTTTTATTGTTACCTTTTACTACTATGCCGTCGGCAAGTGGAAATATATCGGTGATACGATCAATATTTATGTTTGAGGTGATGTCAAATCGGGTGTTGTAGTTGCCTAGGATGTCGGTGATCTTCCCCTTGAAATTCAGGTTCACGCCTGCATCACTCTCTACTACGAAATTGTCTACCTCAATAAATGAGTTAGATTGCTCACTGCCGTCAATATTTAGATTAATGGCTGTTTCTAATTTCTGCACGCCATATTTCATTTTGCTGAACTGAAATTTACCATCGGCAATTACAGCTTTAGCTTTTATTGATGGGATACTATTTTCACCATAAAAACCTTTTATTGTGCCAGAGAGTTCAACGCTACCCGATGCTGAGAATTGTTGATCTGGTTTTAATACCGATTGAGGAATATAGCCTATTAGTGTTTCTAAAGATGGCGAGGCAAGTCCAAATCTAAGATCGCATATTAATCGTTTTGATATGGTGTCGATTTGCATCTCTCCACTTGTTGATAAGCCTATATTTCCGATTGTTACATCTGCCCTCTCGGCATGCAGCGACAGAGAATCCATATTAACTTTCAGATCGGTATTAATATCGAAAGAGAAATTGTTTAGCAGTTTTTTCTCTCCTACTGCCAAATTTATGGATTGTGCATTTAATTTCATGATGAGTGAAGCTCCTCTTTCTGCCAATCTTCCTTTTAAATCAAGGTTCAATCCTTTTAATGAAGAGAAGGAGCTGTTGCGATCGTCTTTCACACTCACCTCACCATCTGCAACCTTTACGCGTTTGATGTCCACCGAACTAATCATCTCTTTGATGCTCATTTGCGATGATTGAACGGAAGAGGTGTCGGGTGTAGATCGGAACATATCTAGGTTTGATCTGCCCAGAGAATCGAAACTAATACTAACTATTGGCTTTGAAAACTCAAGATCCGAGACTACGACAGCCTTTTTTGTAAGGTAAGCCATAGGATTAACATCTAATATGGCCTTTTCAAGGTTTAGTAAAACAGTGCTGCTACTATCGGCAACCACCACAGAATCCATTACAATAGAAAAATGCGGAAAAGAGGAGAAAAACGTGATATCAACACGTCCTATATTTGCTTTCCCATCTGTAATTATCTCTTTCAATGTTTTGTTTACCGCTGGAGTAAGTTTTTCAGGGGTAAAAATAAAATTTACAACCACAGATATTGCGATAAGTAGCAGACCTATTACCGATGCAAGAGTTATTGATATTATTTTTACGAATTTTTTCATCTCTACTTAAAATCTGAAGTTCAAAAGTTGATTTATAAAATGGCTTAACAGCTCTGGGCGCAAGGCGATAGGAAAAAGCAAACCATATACAGCGCCAAAAATATGTGCATGATGATTTACGTTGTCGCCTTTTTTGCCGCTCATATAGCTTTCATACCAAAGGTAGAGAGCACCAAATACGATTGCAGGAATTGGAACTATGGCAAAAAAATAGATTTTACTCCATGGATTAAAAAAGATAGATGTAAACACCACTGCTGTCACTGCACCCGATGCACCTATTGAGTTGTAGTAGTAGTTGTCTTTATATTTAACAACATCGTAGATAGATGCAAAGATTAGCGCCCCCAGATAGAGCGAAACAAATGCTGAAGATGATCCGCCACCGGTTATCATGCCCATTATCGCCTCAACATTTTGACCAAACGACCAGAACACAAGCATATTTATAAGCAAATGGGTGTAGTTTGCATGCACAAATCCGTGCGACAACAACCTGTACCATTGATTTTTATGCACCACATTATAGGGAGAAAGTGATAACTTGTAGAATAGTGAACGATTAGAAAAACATGGTATTGAAACCAGAAGTGTGATACCTATTATTATGTATGTAATCATATTTTATAATATTATTCCGTCTGAAATTGTAATTATCCTATCTGACATAGCTGCCAGATGGTCGTCGTGTGTGACAAACACTATGGTCTGCCCGAAATCTTCGCGAAGTTTCATAAACAGAGCGTGTAGCTCATCTCTGTTTTTTGAATCGAGGTTGCCCGATGGCTCATCGGCAAGGATGACCGCTGGTGAGTTTATGAGCGCACGAGCAATGGCTGTGCGTTGCGCCTCACCTCCCGATAGCTCTGAAGGCTTGCTATGCAGACGATGCCCCATAGAAAGCCGTTGCATCAACTCGATGGCACGTTTTTCACTCTCTTTTTTTGAGCATGATGCAATAAGTGAGGGTATCATCACATTCTCCAGTGCGGTAAACTCTGGTAGGAGATTATGAAACTGAAAAACAAATCCTATCTTTTTATTGCGAAAATCTGCTGCCGCATCTTGCTTTAGTGATCCTGTTGAGATGCCATCTATGGTTATTGTTCCGCTGTCGGGCTGGAGTAATGTTCCAATAATCTGAAGCAGAGTGGTTTTACCTGCTCCGCTAGCTCCCATGATAGATAC
>JAVVZN010000119.1:0-5162 GCA_036650555.1 Rikenellaceae bacterium | reverse complement strand
TCCTCTGGAGCAGATTTAAAAATATACTCTGCAAAATAGACATAAAGTGAGTCGCCAACTTCAACAACAGCACCTTTGCTATTATCGACTTTATTCGTTTTAACCCTATAAACACCATTATCAATAGTAAACGGATTTTTCGAACCATTTAAATAGCTTTCAATACGCTCCGCCTGTTTAGGCGCACTAACCGACTCATCTACTCTTTCACATGAAATAAACGAGATTAATAATGGTAGTGATAATACTATAATAACAAATTTACTTAACATCACGTTGCAAATATAATTAAAGAAAACAATATTATAAGATAAAAATCTATTTTTCTGAAATTCCCATCTTTTCAATGAGTGCGCTACTACTTGGTTCTGCACCTTTGAAACGCACATAAAGCTCCATTGCGTCACTACTGTTTCCTTTCGATAGAATGTTATCTCTAAAGCTTTCCGACACTTTTCTATTAAATATACCCTCCTCTTTAAAGCGCTTATAAGCATCGGCTTCCAGCAATTCAGCCCATTTATAACTATAATATCCTGCGGAATATCCACCAGAGAAGATATGAGCAAATGATGGGGTGAAACAAACCAAATCCGATGTTGGCAATAGCTTAGTTAATGCTGTGGACTGGGTTTCAAATTCTTTTACAGATTTTTGTGTTGGCGATGTTTGAGTGTGCCATGCCATATCACTAAATCCAAATGTCAATTGACGTACAGCTGAGTAGCAAGCTAAGAAATGTTTAGCATCCACAATTTTTGCTATCAGCTCAGATGGGATATTGTCGCCTGTTTTGTAGTGTTTTGCCCAAAGATTAAGATATTCAGGCTCTTCTGCCCAGTTCTCCATAATCTGAGATGGCAACTCCACAAAATCCCATGCCACGTTAGTTCCTGAAAGCGAGGCATAAGTGCCTTCCGATAACATTCCATGCAAAGCATGTCCCATTTCGTGCAGCAATGTTGAAAATTCATCGAATGTGAGTAAAGATGGGCAGGTCGCTGTTGGTTTGGTGAAATTTGCTACCACGGAAACTATTGGACGTACACCCGCCTTTTGTTCTCGAAATGATGTCATCCACGCACCACCATTTTTAGAACTGCGAGGAAAATAGTCGAGATATAAAACAGAAACAAAATTATCATTCTCATCTACCACCTCATACGCCTTCACATCGGGGTTGTAGATAGGTATTTCACTACAAGGTATGAATTTTAACCCATAAAGTTTTTCGCATAAAAGAAACACTCCCTTTTCAACTTTATCAAGTTCAAAGTAAGGTTTCAACATCTCACTATCGAGATCAAAACGCTCTTTTTTATATTTTTCGCTATAATAACTGAAATCCCACGACTGAAGAGTTTGGGTGAATCCGCATTTCTCTGCTGCAAAATCAGCAATGTCTTTTACCTCTTTTTTGGCGTAATCAATAACTTTGTTGTTTAAATTTGATAGAAACTCCATCACACGTGCAGGAGTTTTTGCCATACGTTCTTCTAATATATAGTCAGCATGAGTTTTGTAACCCAATAGATTTGCTTTTGCTATTCGTAGTTCTGTGATACGTTTTACTATGTCGTTGTTTGAATATTTGCCACCATAAGCACGTGAGCCATAGGCTTGCCACATTGCATGACGAAGATCACGACGAGAACTATATTGCATAAACGAAACATAACTTGGGGCATGTAATGTGAAGACCCAACCTGTTTTACCTTGTTCTTTTGCTGTTTCTGCTCCCATTTCAACCACATAATCTGGCAGACCTTCCAAATCTTCAGTTGATACAAGATCAAGAGTCCAGTCGTTTGTTGAGGCAAGTAAATTTTGCTCAAACTGCAAAGATAAGTTCGATAATTCTTTTGTTATCTCTCGATATTTCTCTTTATCAACACCGTTTAAGGCAGCACCGCTACGTACAAATCCTTTATATGTTTTTTCTGTTAGGCGTAGGTCGTCGCCCGTGAGAGATTCTTTCTCACGATTTAAATACACAGCCTCCACCTTTTTAAACAACTTCTCGTTTAAAGAGATGTTATTTCCATGATCAGTAATTAGAGGCGTCACTTCAAGAGCAATCTCTTGCATCTTATCGGAAGTGTCGCAATTATTTAGATTGAAGAATATAGCTGATATATTTGATAATAGTTCACCACTATTTTCAAGAGCTAAGATCGTGTTTTCAAATGTTGGCTCTTCTTTTGAATTTACAATAGAATCTACTTGAGTCTCAGCAATTTTTATGCTCTCTTTAAATGCGGGCATATAGTGTTGTAATTCTATTTTATCAAATTGAGCAACACCATGTTTGGCTGACGAACTCTCTAAGAGAGGATTTTTTATTATATTATTATCTAAAGACATGACTAAAAATTATCAATATTTAAATTAAACGTATGTAGGAGTGTTTAAATTTTGAAAACAAATTAAAACAGCTTCTAAGAAGCTATTTTAATAATAGTTCGACATATTATTAGTGTAACCACTACTCTTCTCATATTTAAGATCTGCCAACATTCCAGATTTCACACGTATTGTAAAGTTCCAGCTCTTTCTAAAACCAATCGGCACCCATGTGAAGGCCATTTGCCAACAGTGTAGATCGCGTGTCATTGAGATAGAACCGGGAGTGAGTTGTTTTGACTCAAAATCATAACCACCATTGAACGACATACCAAATTTTGGTGTAAGGTTCAAACTACCATTGAAACTCAATGTTTGTGTTACTTGTGAAATGTATGCAGGTTTTGAATAACTGAAGTTATAGTTTAAACTTAAATTCCATGGCAACGAAAAATCGTAGTAAGTTTGCGATAAGATGCGTTGCTGCTCTGCGTAATCTATTCCGCGCTCATCAAAAAGTGTTTGTTGTGTTTGACTTGCCTTTGGAATTGCACCACTACCAGTGCCTGAGTCTTCAGCTCCAAACACACTTCTGAATGAATAACCAAATGAGAAACCCAGTGAGGTCATACGAAGAAGTTTACCTTGTTTTATGGAATAAATATTTATCTTTCTTCCCTTTTCATCTAATCCGTATGGGTCGAAAGTGGAACTTACATTCAATCCTAAAGATTTGAAGAGTGTGGTACGTAGAGTTACATTGAACGGAGCAAGATTCAAAGAGTCGGCAAGAAAATTATACGAAGAACTTATCTGAAGACTCTCAATAAGTTTTATTTTTTTCATGCCTGTGGTGTCTGTCTTAGAACGAACTTTCATCTCAATAGAGTTACCCAAAGAGAATGAAACCGACGCACTCTGACCACGACCCGGCACACCATATATACCATTTTCATATGGACTGTAATAGGTTGTGCTCCCATCGGCATCTGATTGCACATTTTTGTAGTAACCATATTTTGGATCACCAAAGTTTGGAGTGTATGATCCGCTTATAGAAGGAGTGATCACGTGACGTATTGCTTTAACCATAGGATCTTTGCCTTTGAATGCAAACGACCCATAGATACGCGTGCTCATACCAGCAGAGAAACGGTAGTCGTAGACGCGGTAAAATCCACTAGTGGTATCTTTTGTTATGAGTTGATTTAGTGTTGGATCCCACTCTTTATTTATACGATTAAAATACCAACGCTCTGTGTATGATGCAGATGGAGATAGATTGAAATATTTTAAAAGATTTATTGATGTTGAAATAGGAATATCGTGTTTCATTCCATATTTCATATTTTTGAACATCTCTGGCTTGAAAAGTAAATCTTGTTTTGTTGTCACAGAGTTGTTGAAAGTTCCTGTATAGCTCAACGATATTTTTTCGTACCAACGCTGCTTACCGACAGCATTCTTACGCTGAAACGGCATAAAACGCGATACACTAAAGATCATATTCGGCATAGAGAGCATCACAGAAGAGTCTCTATTATTCTGCGAGTGTTGAAGGTTGGCAGAGAATGAGAACGGTTTTCCCAACCATGTTTTTGAGAATGAAATAGATGAGTTGGTTTGACTACTCACATAGTCGTTGATATTCACCGCATCGTATTTATTGAAATTACTTGAACTCCAGTTTACATTGGCTGAGAATGTGGTTCCAGGTAAGAACTTAGGGTCTTGTGAGTGTGTCCACATTATTCGATAGTTGTTCATGCTCCTGTAATCTTTTGATCCTTTGGTGCCAAAAACATCTTTAGAATAGTTCAGATTGAAGTTACCGCTAAATTTATAACGTAGTTTGTAGGTTGAATTTAAAGATGCCTCCCAAGAACCCATAGTGTAGATCCCGGCACGAGCTGCCACATCCATATATTCACCAAACACAAAATAGTAACCCAAGCCACGCACATAAAATCCTTTCTGATTCTCCTCCCCAATATCGGGAAGAATAACCCCAGAATTTTTGTCTTTCATCATAGGAAAGAAACCGAATGGAATAGCAAGCGGCAAAGGAACATCTTCCAATACCAAATATGAAGGACCTACAATAACTTTTTTACTACTCTCGGTATCAACATATTGTGCTTTTGTTAAAGCAAGGTAAAAGTGCGGATGTTCGGCATCACAAGTTGAATATTTTCCGCCACTGATATTGAAAACACCATCATTCATCTTTTTGATGTTGTCGCCACGCAAAATACCCTCTCCCTCTTTAAATGCTATACCATATATTTTAGCTTTCTCTGTTTTTAGATTATATACAATACTGTCGAGGTCGTAGGTGGTTTGACCCTCCACAAATTTGGCTTTAGTCAGCACACCCACAGAATCGGGCATTCCTTTAGCAATAATTTTACTACTATCTAACTGCATTTCGAAGTAGTCGGCAGTCATCTGCTTGTCGGTGTAGGTGATGTCGCCCTCTTTATATATCCACAACTTACCCGACTTAACATCGTAGATCATAGAATCTCTACCTTTTCCAACAACTATATCGTCGAGAAACGGTTTTTTTGCTTTTTTTGTTGTATCGGTAGTTGAAACATTGGATGAATCTGGAACTTGCTTGATTAATGATGTATCGGGTTTATCTGATGCTATAAGTGAATCTTTATTTGATGATAAATCTTGTTGATTTATAAGTTTATCGACGTTTTTATGCTTTTTTGCTTTTTCCTTATGTAATTTTGTGCTATCTTGATTGTAAGCATCAATAAACAGTTCACCAGTCGGATATGCCGACACCAATAACCCCTGCGCGAAAA
>JAVVZN010000118.1:0-5255 GCA_036650555.1 Rikenellaceae bacterium | reverse complement strand
AAGACTTTTTCGACAACTGTTCACCGCTATTATCAATAGCATAATAATGTTTTCCAATGCCAACCACTGCTATGCCCTCATTGAAATGAGTTACTTCATCGAAGATAAAATCAATGACAAGGTTTCCATAACTATCGGTATAACCAAACTTATTGGTTTTCATATCACGCACCACCACCCTATTCTCACTCTTACCATAAGAGGTATCGTAGTTTTCGCTATTAAAATAGTGATTAGACAACGACATTTTATGACACAACTGCTCTATTCTATCATCGCCTATCTTCAACGACTTATTTATGCAATCAACAGAGACATGGAAATCGCCTTTACCATTAAAAACATAATCTATTACATAGCTAAAATTAGAGCCTATTGTTTTATCTAACTCCGCGGAGAGTGTAGCGGCCATATTTTGATCAATACTATCGAGATCATACGATTCAAGATAGTCTAGCAAAATATCATTCATTTTATAGTCTTTGTCAGAGAATAGGAGTAATGCCCACGACGCGAAAACAGCAAATAACAGCTTTTTTTGATAGTGCTGCAATAGATCTTTATCAACACCATCACCTATCGTAATGTCTGTTTTTTCAGTGACTGTGAACCACGTTTTGTTTTGACTAACAACACAACTACCGTTATTAAAACCATCAATATAAACCTTATAATTGAATAGCCATAACACTGCTGAGCTGAAAGATCTGACACCTGTAAAAATATCAATATGTGAAGCTGAATTAATATTGCGCGACATAAAGTTATTCATGCCTTCGCCTTCAACATTTTCAACTATAATTATATCATAGTACACACCATCATTTCTGCCCTCATAACACAACAATTCGTCGCGATACGTGTGGCAACTCACAAAAGGCGATTTATTGAAAGAAGATAATCTATCAACCACAGCCATAAATCTATCTGTACGACTATTTTTAACCTTCAACACATATAGATGCGAAAGGGTTACGCCACTTTTGACAGAGAAACGATCATAATATTTTCCACAATAGATTGTATCATAGAAGTTATCAGCCTTTACAACATCGGTTACACTCTTCAAACATGAAGAGATATTTTCAATACTAACTAAAATATTATTAGACATTATATTATTGTTGAAGTTCCTACACTCAAAACCTTTACAAACTCAGTGACCGATGTGTTGTATGCCACAGCTTTAAATCCAATAGTTGAATCGTAGGTGGTAAGATTTTTTATACGCGCCACGTCTTCATTGAAAAACTCAGGCATGTCGCTCGACATTTTGTATAACATAACCGCATTTCTATTCTCCTGCTCAACCTCTTCTATTGATTGAGGGAACATCACCGACATGGCTTCTGAAGAGGCAAGATGCACATTTATAAATAATAGATTACCACAATCTGTCTTTATATTTTTTAATTTATCCGAAATCTCCAGAAGCATCTGCTCATCAGCATCCGACGCCTCGCCATCTGAGATATGTACAAGGATAGGGACAAATGTATTTTCGCTTTTATGGTGCTTCACCCAATTTGATGCCTCCTTATGAACATACTTCAGAGCTGCATACGTTGGTGTGTTTCCTCCACTATGACCAGACACCCAACATTTCACATCGGTAGCAACAGAATAGTACTCACCATCAACACCTTTACGACGTACAATCACACTCTTATGATCAACGCCAGCATTGACTAACTCGCTTACAGAAAAGATACTTTTATCGTTCGACACATAATCCAACATGGAATAAACCTCATTGCCGTTGTAACCATAGATGGCTATCTCAAAGTAGTTTCTATAATCACTTCCTTTTCTACAACGGTATAGTAGTTCATCAATTAATGTGTTTAGGATACGCACAACAACCTCAGATTTTGGCATCATAACACCATCATATCGGATATTCTCGGCCATAGAACCAGAGCGATCAACAAGCAACATTATTAAAGCCGGACTATTTCTTGTAATTTTAGCACTATACATAAGACTACTTTTAAGCAATGTTAAATAATTATTGCAATGTTTTTTAAGCACAAAGTGCTTAAAACAAAAAATTTCGTTTCTCGCAAAGATAAATCTAAATTTGGCAAATAAAAAAGGAAATCATACATTTGGATATAATTTGGGCTTGTTATGCAGCACACGACAGCACTAAGCAGCATTTGATCAACACTTTACGTATTAAAGCACACACACATTACAATGATCCAAGATAAAAAGCAAGTAGAAACTCCATTAATGAAACAATACTACGCAGTCAAAAATTCACATCCAGATGCGATTTTGTTGTTTAGGGTAGGCGACTTTTACGAAACATTCGGTAAGGATGCAATAAAAGCTAGTGGCATTTTAGAAATTATTCTTACACGTCGTGCAAATGTGGAGCTAGCCGGATTTCCATATCATGCTCTGAACGTGTATCTTCCAAAGCTGATACGCGCAGGTGAACGTGTGGCAATATGCGAACAACTAGAAGACCCTAAGACAACAAAAAATATTGTGAAACGCGGAGTAACAGAGCTTATAACTCCAGGGGTGTCGTTCAACGACGAGATAATAGCGTCGCGAGAAAACAATTTCCTAGGATCAATTTTTTTTGGATCAAAAAACATTGGGGTGGCTTTTCTTGACATCACCACCGGTCAATATTATGCCGCGCAAGGTAATCGGGATTATGCTGAGAAACTACTACTTTCATTCAAACCCAAAGAAGTGCTTATTCAAAAAGGATGTCGTGAGCAATTCTCAGACATGTTCGGCTCAGGCTTTCGCACATATCCTATTGAGCCTTGGAACTTTGACGAATCTAGCTCTTACGACCGTTTGACAAAACAATTTGAGGTCAAGACTCTTAAAGGGTTCGGCATTGAAACCATGGGATCGGCTGTTTCGGCTGCCGGAGCCATACTTTATTATCTAGAATACACATGCCATACCGACATAAAACATATCTCTAGCATATCGCGAATAGAAGAAGACAACTATGTATGGCTAGACAAATACACAATTCGCAACCTAGAAATATTCGCCACCACATCATCTGCTGGCAAGTCGCTCATTGATGTTCTCGACCACGCACTTTCTCCTATGGGATCACGCACTATTCGCCGATGGGTGTCGCTGCCTCTGAAAAATGAGAAAGAAATAAATCGCCGTTATGATATTGTTGAATATCTTATCTCTAACGCCACACTTAACGACTCTTTACGCATGGAAGTTTCGCAAATAGGCGATATTGAACGTGTAATATCTAAGGTGGCAGCCATGCGTTGCTCTCCACGTGAGATGCTACAACTAAAAAGAGGCATAGAGGCTGTTTCAAACATAAAACGACTACTTACGGCAACTACCTCAGCGCCACTCAAAAAATGGGCTACTGAGATCAATAGCTGCGATGAGCTATGTCAAAAGATAGAGAAGACAATATGCGAAGAGCCATCGGTGATGATACAAAAAGGCGGTGTTATAGCCTCTGGCGTGTCGGTTGAGCTAGACGAGCTACGCATGCTTATGAATAAAGGGAAAGAATATATCATAGCCATGCAAGAACGCGAAAGCCAACGAACATCTATTCCATCGTTGAAAATAAGCTTCAACAATGTGTTTGGTTATTATATTGAGGTGCGCAACACTCACAAAGATAAAGTGCCACCCGAATGGATTCGCAAACAAACCCTCACTGGAGCAGAACGCTACATTACCGCAGAACTAAAAGAGTATGAAGATAAGATCTTAGGTGCTGAAGATCGTGCACTCACAATAGAGTCTGAGATTTATGCAGCTCTTATAAGTGAGGCGGCACAGTATGCACATAAAATATTGAAAAGCAGCACAATCATCGGAGAGTTAGATGCTTTAATATCGTTTGCTGCTATATCAAAATCTAATAATTATGTACGCCCACAAATCACAGATGCCAATATTATTAACATAAAACAGGCTCGTCATCCTGTGATTGAACAGATGATGGAGATAGGCAGCAGCTACATTCCAAATGACATATTTCTCGACACTGTAAGCCAGCAGATAATCATGATTACTGGTCCTAACATGTCGGGAAAATCTGCACTACTACGTATGACAGCGCTGATTGTCATTATGGCGCAAATAGGATGTCCGGTGCCTGCCGCCTCTGCCACGCTAGGCATCACCGACAGAGTTTTCACCCGTGTGGGAGCATCAGACAACATCTCAATGGGAGAATCCACATTTATGGTTGAAATGCTAGAGAGTGCAAATATTTTAAACAACATCACAGATCGCAGCCTCGTGCTCCTCGACGAAATAGGGCGTGGAACAAGCACCTACGATGGCATCTCAATAGCATGGAGCATGGTTGAATATCTGCACGACTCCGACAAAGGACGTCCCAAAACGCTATTTGCAACTCACTACCACGAACTAAACGAGATGGAGCAACTCTACCCTCGTATAAAAAACTATAATGTTCAAGTGAAAGAGGTAAACAATAAAGTGATATTTCTACGCACCTTAGGTAAGGGTGGAACTGAACACTCATTTGGTATTCATGTGGCGCGCATGGCCGGCATGCCTAAAAGTGTGGTTCTTCGTTCTGATGAGATACTAAAAAGGCTCGAACTCCAACGCGAAAAAATGAATAACAACAACTCTGAAACCAAAACAATAGACTACCGTTCATTCAACGAATTTAAAAAAACGGAGATAGATGGCGACAAGCAACTGACATTATTTGAGCTCGAAGATCCAACTTTATATAAAATACGTGACATACTCAAAAATCTTGATCCTGACGCACTTTCGCCTTATGAAGCATTGGGAAAATTGAAAGAGATAAAAAATTTACTGTAAAAATTTGGATAATTAGAATTTATTCTTTAATATTGCCACGATAAACAATTAAAACTTTTTGCCTATTGTATATATATACTCAAGATTAAAAATATTTTATCCGATTAAAATTCGCATATCGGCATTATTATTGAATTGAAGTATTAATATATATCAGTGGGAAGTATGAAAGAGTTGAATGATCAAGCACTAATCAGTGCATACATAAATGGTGACGAAAAAGCCATTAATACCCTTATACAAAAATACAGAACAAAAGCCTATAACTACATCTTAATGTTGGTTAAAGACAGCAACACTGCCGACGACATAGCGCAAGAACTTTTCATCAAAGTGATGGGTTCTATTAAGTCTGGTCGCTATTCTGACACAGGTAAATTTCAATCATGGTTGATGCGCATTGCTCACAACATGGTAATAGATCATTT
>JAVVZN010000117.1:1810-5260 GCA_036650555.1 Rikenellaceae bacterium | reverse complement strand
ATTTTTTTTTGTGTATTTATCTTAAAGGTAGAAACAAACACATTTAACAATATCTGGTTTGTATTTGGTGGGTAAAATTTTTAAAACTTTAAAGGAATTTCTGCTTATGTCAAAATACAAAAACACGACCATGTGAAAATTGCAACATTAAGGCAGGGTAATTCATATTACAAATTGATAGATAAAAGAGGAACCACTGCATCTCTTAATGTTATGGTAGGTGCAATCTATGATTTGGTAACAAATAGTATTAGAATTAATGCAGTAAATGACCAGACATTTTCAGTTACTCTAAAACATGGTACTGGTTGGAAAGTGACCACCACCAAACCATATTCTCCGATCATAGACCAAGTGTATCTCATGCGTAGCTCTGAGGCGAGTAAATATTATGTGCTTCAAATCGACACCGCTAAAGGTGATGTGAAAGGTAGCACTACTATTGAGCTAAAGGATGAAACTGGAAATATCGCATTAATTTCTATTACAGTAGGCTGAGAAGCTGTATTTATTTTTTTATAAATTACATACGCATGGTGCAAAACTCTATAACACTCATAGGATTACAGCAAATTATCAAAGAGAAATTGAAAAGTTCTCTGGAGAGTCGTTATTGGGTTGTGGCCGAGCTATCTCAGATGTCGGTTGCATCGGCAGGACACTGCTATATGGAGCTTGTTGAACGGTCGGAAGATTCAAAATATCCTAAGGCAAAATGTTCGGCAGTGATATGGAGATATGCTCTAGGTGATATATTACGTAAGTTTTCATCAGCTACTTGTAGTGAGTTGAAGGTGGGGATGAAGGTGATGCTCTATGTTGAGGTGTCGTATCATGAGCTATATGGCTTTTCGCTAGTGGTGCACAACATAGATCCAACCTACACTCTCGGTGAGTCGGAGGCGTTGCGTAGAGCAACCATCGAAAAACTTGCCGCCGCTGGTGATCTGGAGCGTAATAAAGCTATTGGTTTTCCGCTTTTACCACAGCGTATTGCTGTGGTGAGTTCGCGTGGGGCAGCAGGATATGGCGATTTTATGGATGAACTCACCAAAAACGAGTTTGGGTATCTCTATTTGGTCGATCTGTTCCACACCACAATGCAAGGCACTGAGGCTGAAAGTTCAGTCATCGCATCGCTCGATGCAATATATAGCGTGGCAGATAAGTATGATTGTATTGTGATAATTAGAGGTGGCGGTTCTTCTAGCGATCTTTCGTGTTTTGATAGCTACAACATCGCTCGTAAAGTGGCAATTTCACCGCTCCCAGTTATCACAGGCATTGGACATGATCGCGATCAATCAATCACCGATATGACCTCAGCGGTAAGCATTAAAACTCCTACGGCAGTGGCTCGTTTTTTTATCGACAAGTTTTGCGATATAGATAACGAGTTGGATGAAAAAAAAGAGTATGTGAAGGAGCTTTTTGATGAGCAGTGTAAAATATTGCACGATCAGATCACATCATCATCGCATACCTTACGGCAGGTTGTAAATCAAATGGTGAAAAACGGCGAAATATATTTTGGACTAAAACAACAGAAATTAAAAGATACCATATCGAAATATTTTATCAGTGCAAATAGTTCATTAACAGAGCGTGAGAAATTTTTAGAACAAATATCCGATCTAAAAATAGTTAAAAATCGAACTTTTATTGCATCTTTGTATAATGCGATAAAAGTTAAGAGTCACACATTACTAACAAATAGTAGAAATAAATTGGTTCTTCAAGGCTCACAAACAGATAGTTTCGATCCATCGCATATTTTTGCTCTCGGCTACACACTTGCAAAAATTCAAGGTAAAATATTACGTAACGCAGAGCAGGTGGTCGTTGGCGATGATATAAATGTGGTGCTAATTGATGCTGAGGTGAAGGCAAATGTTACGCAGATTATAAAAAACAAAAAGTAATGGCAAAAAATAGTGTAATAAGTTACGCTGAGGCGCAACAAGAGATAGAAAGTATATTAGAGCGTTTGAATAACGAGCAGATGGATATAGATGCTCTATCAAGTGAAGTGGCTCGTGCAGTTGAGTTGATTGACATATGCAAAAAGCGATTGTCGAAAGCTGAAGCAGATGTAAATAAGTTGTTTAATAAGTTTGAAAAGGAAGAAGAAGAATAAATAAAAATACATATATGTTTGAGAATTTAAGTGATAAGTTAGAGCGTTCGTTTAAGCTACTTAAAGGTGAGGGAAAAATCACAGAGATTAATATCGCCGAGAGTTTGAAAGAGATTCGTCGTGCACTTGTTGATGCCGATGTAAACTATAAAGTGGCAAAAACATTTACAGACGATGTAAAAGCAAAAGCTATTGGTTCGGATGTTTTAAATGCAGTGAAGCCAGGCGAGATGATTGTGAAGATCGTACGCGATGAGCTAGTGCAACTTATGGGCGGCACAATGACCGACATAAACCTTGATGGAAAGCCATCTGTGGTGCTTATTGCTGGTTTACAAGGTTCTGGTAAAACCACTTTCAGTGGTAAACTTGCCAATCTGCTAACTCAAAAACGTAGTCGTAAGGTGTTGCTTGTTGCCTGCGACGTTTATCGTCCTGCTGCTATTGAACAGTTAAAAGTGTTGGGAGGTCAGATCGGAGTTGAGGTTTACAGCGAGGTAGATAATAAAAATGCTGTTGAGATTGCTCGTAATGGAGTGCGTCATGCTGCCACAAATGGGTTCAACACTGTAATCATTGATACCGCTGGTCGTTTGGCTGTTGATGAGCAGATGATGCGTGAAATATCAGAGGTTAAAAAAGCCGTGAATCCTAGCGAAACGCTTTTTGTTGTAGACTCGATGACAGGTCAAGATGCAGTGAACACAGCTAAAGAGTTTAATGATCGTTTGAATTTTGATGGCGTTGTGCTAACAAAACTCGATGGTGATACTCGTGGTGGAGCTGCTATCTCTATTCGATCGGTGGTGAATAAACCATTGAAATTCATGAGTAGCGGTGAGAAGATGGATGCCATCGACACTTTCCACCCAGAACGTATGGCAGATCGTATTTTGGGCATGGGCGATATAGTCACTCTTGTTGAAAAGGCTCAAGAGCAGTTCGATGAGCAAGAGGCAAAACGTCTTGAGAAGAAGATAAAACAAAATCAATTTGGGTTGGATGATTTCTTAGCTCAGATACACCAGATCAAAAAAATGGGTAATTTCAAAGATCTTGCATCTATGATCCCAGGTGTTGGTAAGATGATCAAAGATATTGACATTAAAGATGATATGTTTAAACATACTGAAGCTATTATTTTCTCAATGACAAAAGAGGAGCGTCAGAATCCACAAATAATAAATCCATCGCGTAAGGCTAGAATAGCTAAAGGAGCAGGACGTGATGTGGCTGATGTTTCTAAGCTTTTAAAGCAATTTGAAGAAACTCGTAAGATGATGAAACTTGTGGCAGGTGGCGCAGGTAAAAAT
>JAVVZN010000117.1:0-1800 GCA_036650555.1 Rikenellaceae bacterium | reverse complement strand
TATGAGAGGTATGGGAGGTAGACAATTACGTAAGTAAAAACATTTTGTTATATGAAGATTATAGATGGGAAAGAGGTTGCTGCAAAGATAAAAAAAGAGATTGCAGTGGAGGTAGAAAAAATTGTTGCAGCTGGGGCTAAACGTCCTAAGTTAGTGGCTGTTTTAGTAGGTTCAGATGGTGCTAGCAAAACTTATGTTGGAAATAAAGAGCGTGCTTGTGCAGAGGTTGGGTTTGAATCAGAGGTGTTGCGTATGGAGGCATCAACCACGCAAGATCAGTTGCTCACAAAGATAGCAGAGTTAAATTCAGACACATCGGTCGATGGATTTATTGTGCAGTTGCCACTACCTAAACATATTGATGAACAGGTGGTGATTGAGGCTATTGATCCACGAAAAGATGTCGATGGGTTCCATCCAACAAATGTTGGTAAGATGGTTATTGGGCTCGACACATTCGTTTCTGCCACACCAATGGGCATTGTGGAGCTTTTGAAATTTTATAATATTGAAACATCGGGCAAACACTGTGTGGTGGTTGGACGTAGTAATATTGTTGGTCGTCCTATTGCAAATTTGTTGAGCATGAAGGGTTATCCAGGCGATGCCACTGTCACTTTATGTCATAGCCGAACAAAAAATCTGAAAGAGGTGTGTCGTAGTGCCGATATTCTAATTGCTGCATTAGGTAAAGCTGAGTTTGTCACATCCGACATGGTTAAAGATGGGGCTGTGGTGATTGATGTTGGCATTACACGTGTTGATGATCCATCGTCGGCAAAAGGCTATCGTATAGCAGGTGATGTGAAATTTGATGAGGTGGCTCCAAAGTGTAGCTATATCACTCCGGTGCCTGGTGGCGTTGGTCCAATGACAATAGTATCGCTAATGAAAAATACTCTCAAAGCAGGAAGAAAATAAATTTTATGTTTGCATACAATTTGTATTTCAAATTTAGAGTAATAATTACTACTATGAAAAAAATACTATTCGTTTCAATAATATTAATGATACTGTCGGGTTCGCAGTTGTATGCACAAGAAAAATCTAAAAAAGAGCTACGTAAAGAGAATCGTGATGCCGCTTTGGTGCAAGAGAAAGAGATGATAGCTCAGATCTTAAACGAGCAAGATTTTGAATTTATTGCTGTTGAACTTGTTTCATCTGGCACTGCCATGATTTCAAATGTACGATTGAATGGTCTTTGGGGCATAACAGTCACTCCCAATACTTTCAAATGTTATCTCCCTGTCTATGGCATGTCGTCGCCAGTAGGACGACCTACATTGCTTAGAAGATTAGATTTCTTTACCAAAGATTTTAAGATAAAAATGGATGACGCAGGATCTCGTGGCACAACAATAACCATAGTGTCGAGTGATAATGTTGGCAACAAATCATACACTTTTCGTCTAATGGTCACTCCAAATGGACGAATGTCTACTTTAGTAGTTTCTTCTGATTTCACTGCTCCGGTGTCTTTCTCTGGAAATTTGAATTACTAATTTAAAACAGCTTCTTAAATATAAACACGCGCTGCCTTATTAAAGCAGCGCGTGTTTTCGTTTTTTGAAGCACTACAAGTGCGTACTTTTTTCTCAAAAAAGTCTCGTGTCATAGATGAAAATTTCCATGCCCCATAGTACATAAATATGCTAAAAATAAAAGTAAATCACACGATTACACCTTCTTTTCAGACACCAATACCTAATTATTACAAAGTAGGATAAACGGTGTTTATTTTCTCTTGAGAAAAAATTTCGAGGAGCTTTTTAGATAGTTCTTTCGCTCCTTGTAGGT